>NZ_SOGD01000025.1:0-33839 GCF_004402345.1 Cryobacterium sp. TMT2-15-1
CACGTCGGTCCCGGGCGAAGAGACGGGAACGACCGAACCCGCCGCTCACGGGCAGATCGAGGGCAACCCGGTGCCGATCTCGCAGGAAACCATCGACCGACTCCTCTGCGAGACCGGAACCCGCGGCATCAAGTTCGACGACAACGGCCAGATCATCGACGTCGGCCGCGACGAACGACTCTTCACCGAGGCACAGCGGACCGCAATGGGGGTACGTGACGGCGGATGCCTCTGGGGCGGCTGCGACCGGTCACCGGCCTGGTCCGAGGCCCACCACATCAACGAGTGGCTGAAGGACACCGGGAACACCAACCTCGCCAACGGAGTACTGCCCTGCCACCCGCACCACCTGCTGCTGCTACACNCCTGCCACCCGCACCACCTGCTGCTGCTACACAACCAGCACTAGAAGATCACCCGCACCGGAAACCAGTACTGGCTCCGACCACCGGTCGAGAACGACCCGAAGCAGACACTGATCGCACTGCCGAGCAAGCGAGTGGGGCTGCAGGGCGTGGCTCTGGTCCCGGCTCTTGACAGGCTCGACCACCGCGACGGGGGCGGGTGCGGCTGGGTGCGGCGCGCTACTCGGCGGGCGGCGCGGTGGGGAGGAGGGCGAGCGTGGCCTTGAGGCGAGCCTCGCCGTCGGCGTCGCCCTGACTCGCGAGACTCGCCGCGATGTTCGCCTCGGTCACGGCGCGGAGCACCTCGTCCCGCTGGATGCGCACGCCCCGGGGAGCGTCAACGCCGATCCGGATGCTGTCACCGCGCACGTCGAGAACGGTGATGACGATGTCGTCACCAATGAGGATCTTCTCCCCCTGTTTGCGTGTTAGAACCAGCACCCGTCCAGCCTAGCTTGACCGGTCGGGCCGGCCCGCGAGTCGTCGCCGCATTCCGGCCACGGTGCTGGCCGCGGCCGGAGTGCCGTCGACCCAGCCGATGGGGATCTGAAGCTCATCGACGGTCTCAGGCGAGACGGTGTCGCCATAGCCCGTCACCGCGATCGCGTCGACGTGCACGCTCTGGGCAACCTCGGCCGCCCACCGGGCGGTGTCTGCGGGCTTGCGGCCGGCATCGACGACCAGCCAGACCTGCTCGGCACCGAGCGCGGCCACCAATGCGGCGTAGTTGTCCGCCGTGGCCGGGTCGGCACCGAGACCGAAGGCCAGAATTCCGGTCTGTCCGAGCTTGACTCCCCTGGCCCGTGCCTCCAGCGCCGTGCGCCGGTCGAGGATCCGCGCGAGCCCGGCCGCGGCAGGCGCTCCGACGTCGATCGTGCCGGCCACGAGGACCTCAGCCGAACCGTGCGCGACGGCCAGCTCCCGCGCAATCCGCAACGCGGCATCCCGCCACCCGACGACGAGAACGAGGTTTCCGACACCCGGCAGCGGCCGCGGCACCGCCGCTTCGGCGGACGCCTGCTCGCTCTCTCTCAGCCGGGCGTCCCTGCGCCTGCCGCCCTCCTGGGCGGCCGCCGGCGCGGGAATGGGCGGCACCGGCGGGTGGGGTTCCTGGGTGACGAAAGTGAGTTCGTCCATCAGGCGGGCGAAGCCGTCCGTCGCGGTCGACAGGGGCGGGGAGGAGACGGGTGCCGCGGCGCGGTGCAGGCCCGCTTCCACCGCGTCGGCATCGTCAAGAAGCGCGGCGATGCCGAGCCGGGCCTGCACGTCGAGCCGGGAGTGGGCCGCGCGCCGCCGCCGCTCCGGCACCTCGACCGTGACCTCGATGTGCCGGCGGGCGAAGAAGCCCTTGATGCCGCCGACGGTGACCCGTTCGGCGGCCACGATGCGCGCATCCGCCCCGTGCTCGGCAAGGATGCGTGCCTTCAGCTGCTG
Source organism: Cryobacterium sp. TMT2-15-1 (assembly GCF_004402345.1). Taxonomy (NCBI): domain Bacteria; kingdom Bacillati; phylum Actinomycetota; class Actinomycetes; order Micrococcales; family Microbacteriaceae; genus Cryobacterium; species Cryobacterium sp. TMT2-15-1. The sequence continues at coordinate 1,839 of NZ_SOGD01000025.1, forward strand.
GAGGGATGAACCCTCAAGCAGAAATCGACTCGGTTCCACGTACCACTCCCACCGTTTCGATGGCCACGTTCGCCGAGGTGACCTCCTGATAGGACAACACGGAGATGCCGCCGGACTGCGCCGACACCAGTCGACGGATAGCCGGGCGCAGCGCCGGCGCGCAGACCAGCACCGCGGAGAGTCCGGCCGCTTCGACGTTGCCCAGCGCCTCCTTCAGCGAGCCGAGAATGGCGTCGACCCGGTTTGGCTCCAACAGGATCTGGGTGCCCTGGTCGGAGGGACGCATCCCCTCCAGCATGGACTGCTCCAGGGCGGGTTCGATCATGATCACCCGGAGCAGCCCGTCGTCGAGATACTGCGCTGTGAGAGCCGGGCCCAGCGCCTGACGGGCCGTCTCGATCAGGCCCTCCGGGTCATTCGACACCTTGGCGCGCAGGGAGAGGGACTCATAGATGCGGGGCAGGTCGTTGATCGGGATCTGCTCCGCGAGCAGACCCTGCAGCACACGCTGCACCTCGGCGAGGGAGAGCAGCCCGGGGATCAGATCCTCCACGGCGGACGGATTGACCAGCCGCACCCCCTCGGTGAGCACCCGCACGTCCTCGCGGGTGAGGAGCCTCGCCGCGTTGCCGGTGATGATCGAGGACAGGTGGGTGATGAGCACCGACACCCGGTCGATGACCGTGGCCCCGGTCATCTCCGCGCTGTGCCGCATCTCGCTGGGCACCCACTTGCCGGTGAGGCCGAACACGGGCTCCACCGTGGCCTGGCCCGGCAGCGAGTCGAGGGCGTCGCCGAGCGCGAGCACCTTGCCGGCCGGGGCGACCCCGCGGCCGGCCTCCACGCCGGCGATCCGGATCGAATATGTGGAGGAGGGCAGGTCCATGCTGTCGCGGGTGCGCACGGGCGGCACCACCACGCCGAGGTCGATGGCAACCTTGCGGCGCAGGGCACGCACGCGAGCCAGGAGATCGTCCTGGGCTCCGGAGACAAGGTCGACGAGGTCAGGGGCCAACAGGATCTCCAGGGCGTGCACCCGCATGGTTTCAATCAGGTCTTCGGGTGTGTCGGAGCGGGGCGCCATCGCCTCGGCGGCGACACCGGCATCCCGGCCCGCCTGGTCGCGGCTCTCCCCTGCCTTGATCCGGCGGGCGAAGAGGATCAGCCCCAGCCCGATCACCACGAACGGGATGATCGGCATGCCCGGGATCAGGGCCATCAGGAGGGCCGCGCAGCCCGCGATCATCAGTGCGTTGCGGGACTGGGTGAGCTGGCCGGAGGCTGCCTCGCCGATGTCGGACTCCGCGTTGGAGCGGGTCACGATCATGCCGGTCGAGACCGCCATCAGCAGGGCCGGGATCTGCGTCACGAGGCCGTCGCCGATGGTGAGCAGGGAGTAAGTGCTCATGGCTTCGGTGACGGACAGTCCGCGCGAAATCATGCCGATCGCGATGCCGCCGATCAGGTTGATGATGATGATGACGATGCCGGCGATCGCGTCACCCTTGACGAATTTCGACGCGCCATCCATGGCACCGTAGAAGTCCGCCTCGGCGGAGACCTCGGCCCGGCGTTCCCTGGCCTGCACGTCGGTGATCAGGCCGGCATTCAGGTCGGCGTCAATGGCCATCTGCTTGCCGGGCATGGCATCGAGGGTGAACCGCGCACCGACTTCGGCGACGCGTTCGGCACCCTTGGTGACCACCACGAATTGGATCACGACGAGGATCAGGAAGATCACAGCGCCGATGATGAGCGACCCTCCTACGGCGACGTCGCCGAACGCGGCAATCACCTGCCCGGCGTAGCCGTCGCCGAGTACGAGCCGGGTCGAGGCCACGTTCAGGCCCAGCCGGAACAGGGTGGCGACGAGCAACAGCGACGGGAAAACGGAGAAATCGAGGGGCTTTTTGACAAACATTGTGGTCAGCAGAGTGACCAGCGCCAGGAGAATGTTGACGATGATCAGCACGTCGAGCAGCACGGCGGGCACCGGCACGACGAGTAGCAGGATGATCCCGACCACCCCGACCGGCACCGCGAGTTTGGCGAGATTGCTGTTCATCGGTGGCCTCCGGCCGTCAGGACGCGATCGTCGAGGGTGTGCACGCGGGAACCGTGGCCGGCGCGTCCGCCGGCTCCAGAGCCGCGGGACTTCAGTGCGAGAACGAAGGCGAGCACCTGCGCGACGGCGTTGTAGAGCTCCACCGGGATCTCGTCACCCAACTGGCAGGCGCTGTGCAGGGCACGGGTGAGCGGGATGTCCCGCACGATGGGGACCCGGTCGGTCTCCGCCTGTTCCCGGATGCGCGCCGCGATCACTCCCGCTCCCGTGGCCACGACCCGGGGGGCGGACTTGCCCGGCTCGTAGCGGAGGGCGACGGCGAAGTGGGTGGGGTTGACCAGCACGACGTCGGACGTGGCGACGGCGGCGATCATGCGGTTGCGACTCATGGCGAGCTGCCGGGCCCGGCGCTGCGACTTGACCATCGGGTCACCCTCGGAGCTCTTGTTCTCGTCGGTGACCTCCTTCTTCGTCATGCGGGTGCGCTTGCGATTGCGCTTCATCACGACGAACACGTCCGCGGCGGCGAGTACCAGGCCGGCGATGACCGCCGACTGCACGAGAGCAGTCGCGCCGTCACCGGCCGCTCCGATCAGCACGGAGACGGGCAGTCCCCCGGCCGTCATCAGGATGGGCGCGAGTCCCTGCACCACGAGCACCAGCACGAGACCCACGGCGATGGTCTTGAGCAGCGCCTTGACGCCCTGCCACACGGCCTGGCCGCCGAAGGTGCGGCCGAGGCCGGTCACCAGGTTGAACTGCTCGTATTTTCCGGCGACCTTCTTGAAGTGCACGCCGCCCTGCGCCACAGCGCCCACGAGGACGACGACGAACACCGTCGCGAGCATCGGGGTGAGGATGGTTCCCATCGAGGCCAGCGAGTCCACCAGCATCTGCACGGCGAGGTCCGGCTGCGGGTTGGCGACGAGGCTGCGAATACGGATCATCTGGTCGGTTCCGGCGTCCGCAGCCAGACCGATGGTGACGGGGGTCATGGCGGCGGCCGCGCCGATGCCGATCCACGCGGTCAGGTCCTGGGACTTGGAGAGCTGGCCCTTGGACCGCACCTCGCGCATCCGTTTGTCGGTGGCTTGTTCGGTCTTCTCACCGGAGTCGGACAGCTATCTCACCCCCAGCATGGTGGTGACGGCGTCATCGGTCAGCGACGCAACGATGCGCGGCAGGGCCACGAACCCGGCGGCGCCCAGCGTGAACGTGATCAAAATCTTGAGCGGGAACCCGAGCGCGAACGCGTTGAGGGCCGGGGCCACCCGGGTGAGCAGGCCCAGTCCGGCGTCGGCGAGAAACAGAACGACGATCAGCGGTCCGGCGATCTGCACGGCGGAGAGCAGCATTTGGCCGACCGCGACTGTCACGGTCTGCATCGGCACCGCGAGGTCGATGCCGCCCCCGATCGGCAGGGCCGAAAACGTGCGCGTGATGCCGCCAAGGATCAGCTGGTAGCCGCCGGAGGCGAACAGGAGCGCCAGCGCGGTCATCTGGTACAGCCGCGTGAACTGGGCACCGTTGACCATGGCCTGCGGGTCGAAACCCTGGGCCAGCTGGAAGCCGCCGAACATGTCGACCAGGTTGCCGGCGGACTGGATGGCGGAGAAGACCACGAGCACCAGGAAGCCAAGCACGCCGCCGACCACGATCTCGAGGAGCAGGGCGACGAAGAAACCGCCGGTGTCGGGCGAGACCCAGCCCGGCGTGACCCGCGGCGAGACCGCCAGGGCCAGGCCGAGGGCGAGCATCCCCTTGATCCGCAGGGGGAACGCGTTGTAGGAGAACGGCGGCGCCACGACGAGGAACGCCACCATGCGCACGCCCGCGAGCATGGTGGCTTCGATCCAGGCGAAGTCAAGGGTGATGTTCATCAGCCACCACCGATGAGGCCGGGGATCTTGGCGAAGAGCATCTCGGTGAAGGACACCATCTCGGAGATCATCCAGTGCCCGGAAATGATCAGTGCCACCGCCACGGCGATGGCCTTAGGCACGAACGACAGCGTCACCTCCTGGATCTGGGTGATCGACTGCAGCAGGGAAATGGCGAAACCGACGACTAGGGCGGTAATCAGGATCGGAGCGGACAGCTTGCCGGCGATCAGGATGCCCTGCAGCCCGATATCGAGGACGGCGTTGGTGTCCATCAGCCACCCCGGTAACTGGAGACGAGGGTCGTGATGATCAGACCCCAGCCGTCGACGAGCACGAACAGGAGGATCTTGAACGGCAGCGAGATCATCACCGGCGGCAGCATCATCATGCCCATCGACATCAGCGCGGCGGACACGACGAGGTCGATCACCAGGAACGGCACGAAGATGACGAACCCGATGATGAACGCGGCACGTAGCTCGGAGATCATGAACGCCGGGATCAGCGTGAGCAGCGACACGGCCTCGCGGGTCTCCGGGTTCGGCTGGTCGGCGGCCCGGGTCATCAGGGCGAGGTCCTCCTCCCGGGTGTGAGCGAGCATGAACGTGCGCAGCGGCTTCGAACCGAGTGTGACGGCGTCGTCGAAGGACATGGTGCCGTTCAGGTACGGCTGCAGGGCGCCGTCGTTGATGTCGGTGAGGATCGGCGCCATGATGAACAGCGACAGGAACAGGGCCAGGCCGGCCAGTACCTGGTTCGGCGGGATCGACGGCAGCGCGAGCGCGTTGCGGGTCATCGCGAGCACAACGAAGATCTTCGTGAAGCTGGTCATCATCAGCAGCAGGGCCGGCGCGATCGAGAGCAGGGTGATCCCGATCAGGGTCACGATCGCCGAGGACGGCTCGCCGTTCGGGCCGTTGATCTGCACGTTGAGCCCGCCGCCGCCCGGTTCCGTGGGGGTGACCGGGTCGGTCGGCGTGACCGGGTCGGTCGGGGCGGCATGGCCCGCCGGCGCCACGAGTAGCACGAATGCCACGACGATCACGAGCACGAGGGCCGCCATCATCAGGTACCGGGCGATGTCCCGGTTTCGATCCGGGCGCACGATTGCGAGCGTCACCGGCCCTGCCGGAGGGCGGCAGCGGTCTGCTGCCAGGTGGCGGGAGACAGGATCGACCCGCCGATCCGGCCCGGAGTGGCGCGGTCCCGGCGCGGCCGGAGGATGAGCGGCGGCGTGAGTTCCTCGCCGTCGTGAGGGGCGCCGGCGTGCGCGGCGTGCGTTGCCTGGTCGAGCTCGCGGGCGAAGTCGGCCGCGGGGTGGTGCCCTCGACGTCCGGGAAGGGTGGCGGCCAAGGCGGCGGTGAGGGGCGCCGCGGCATCCGTCGGCGCCTGACCGTCGTGCAGCACGCTGACCGACTGCTCGGTCACGCCAAGCACGAACCGGCGGCCCTCGATGTCGACGACGACGACGGATGCCTTCTGGCCGACGCCCTGCCGGCCCACCACGGTGACCAGGTTCGGGGTGCGGCCACCGAGGGTGCCCTTCGTCAGCTTGCGCTGGAGCACCCAGAGCAGCCCCAGCACGGCGGCCAGGGACAGCGCCACCCGGAGCGCGACCAGGATGGTGTCCACCTAGGTCAGGCTTTCGGCCACATCGAGGATCTGGGTGATCCGCACCGCGTAGTCCTGGTCCACGACCACGATCTCGCCGTGCGCGATCAGCCGGCCGTTGAGCAGGATGTCCGCGGGAGCCCCGGCGGACCGGTCGAGTTCGATGACGGCGCCCGGTTCGAGCGAGAGCACGTCGCGCACCGACATGCGGGTACGCCCGATTTCCACGGTCAACGCCATCTGCACGCTGTTGATCCGGCCGAGCTTGCCGGACACGGACTGGCTGGAGCTGGCCGCACCGGTGGAGACGCCGTTGTCACGCAGTCGCACGGCGAACCAGCCGGTGATCTGGCCGTCGCCGGTCAGCTCGAAGACGCTGGTGGCGGGATCCGCGAACAGGGCCGTGGCGTCGTCGGACCGGGTGTCCCCCAGGACCCCGATCCCGAAGACGCCGGACGCGCTCTCCAACGCCGGGCGCAGGACGTCCTGACGGGAGATCAGCGAGGAATCGAGGCCGGACGCGGAGTCGAGCGCGGCCGGGTCCGCAAGCACGACGGCGAGATCCGCGGAGGTGACGCCGACGAAGGAGGCGACCGCGGCGGTGCCGAGCCGGCCGGCGAGAGCGGCACCGGAGCAGGGCTCGGCCCGGAGCCGCGTCACGGTGGGGAGCACGTCCAGCAGGGCCTCGACGGCCGCCGTCTGCACGGCGATGGGGATGACGGTCATGGGGTGGACTCCTCGGTGTCGATGACGATGCAGGCCAGCCGGGAGCCGTTGGAACCGACGGCGGCGCGGGCGAGCGTGTGGCCGTCGACGACCACGTCGAGCGGGCGGTGCTGGGGGTGCGGAAGGGGCAGCACATCATTCACGGCGAGACCCAGCACGACGCTGGGCAGAACCAGCGCGGGCGTCAGCTGCAAGGAGACATCCACCGGGACGTGGGCCAGCTGGGCGCGCAGCAGGTCGGCCGGATCGGCACTTCCGGCCTCCGGAGCCGACTCGACGAGTTGAGGCAACAGTGCCTCCGCCGGAAGGGCGACCGTGGCGGCGCAGGACGCGTCGCCGATGCGCATCGTGAAGCTGGCGACGATCATCAGGTCGGCGGTGGCTGCGGCCTGGGCGAACTGGGAGTTGTACTGGATGCCGCCGACGGTGATCGTGTGCACGAGCAGGGAACCCAGCGAGTACCGCAGGTCCTCGAGGGCGTCGTCCATGAGCCGGCGCACCAGGGCCAGCTCGATCTGGGTGAACGCCCGTTCCGGCGGCATGGTGACCGCGGTTCCGCCCAACATGTGGCTCACCCAGGACAGGGCCGCGGAGGTCGGGAACTGCACGACGGCTTTCGCGGAGATGCCACTCACCGGGCAGAGCACCATGGCGGTCGTGGCAGGCAGCGACGACGCGTATTCGTCGTAGGTGCGCATGAGCACGTGGTCGCATTTCACCTGGGACATGACGCGCACCTTGGCGGTGAGCTGGGTGCCCCACTGGCGCGCGAAGGTTTCGAAGGCGAGTTCGAGCACCCGGGAGTGCTCGCGTGCGAGCGTTGTCGGGCGACGAAAGTCGTACACCTCAACCGTGCGCTTCGCCGAAGCGGGCACACCAATCACTGCTTGTTCCTGGACCGTCACGGTGAGGACTATCGGTCAGGGAAAACGGATGGTTAGCAGCTCAGTGTGCTTTTTCCGCGTCTTTGTCGACTTCGGTTCCCGCGGTCTTCGTGGTTTTCGCCTTCTTCGTGGTTCCCACGGTTTCCGTGGTTCCCGTGTCTGCAGCAGGTTCTGTGCCGACGACGGTGAAACCCGAGACGATGTCGGGGATCAGCGTGCGCACCGCCTCCGGCTGGCTGGAGAGGAGCACCACGTCGACCCGTCGGTTCTGCGCCTGGGCCGCCAGATCGGCGCCCTCCGCGGCCGGCCGGGCCGAGCCGTAGCCGACGGCGGAGATCCGTTCCTGACCCACGCCGCCGAACTCGACCAGGCGGCGGAGCACGGCGGTCGCCCGGCCGGCGGACAGCTCCCAGTCGGTGGGGTAGTTGGTGGTGACGCCGTGCCGGTCGGCGTGGCCCTCCACTTTGACCTCGCGGGTGTTGGCGGAGAGGATCGGCGCCACCGCGTCGAGGACCTGCACGGCCTGGCGGCTCAGGTTGGCGAGGTTGGGTTCGAAAAACGCCTCGGAGCCGATCAGTCCGATGACCAGACCGCGCTCGTCAATGGTGAACTGCACCTCCTGGGCCACGCCCTGGGCATCCACTGCGGCCTGCAGGGCGTCCTTTACCGCGGTGAGGTCCGTGACCTCTGCCGCCGCGAGGTCGATGTCGGTGAACCCGGTCACCTCGGACTGGGCGACCTTGTCCGTGGTCACGACCACACCCTTGGCCGTGTCGACCTTGCCGACGTCGGTGGCCCCGAACCCGGTCGCGAGCGAGTTCTTCAGCTGCAGGAACTTCTCCTGGTCGACGGAGGACATCGCGAACAGCACGATGAACATGCACATCAGCACGGTGACCATGTCCATGTACGACGCCATCCACCGCTCGTCGACGTGTTCGACGTGCTCCTCCTCGAGGCCCCGCCGGCGGCTCCGCCCGCGGCCGTGCCCGCTCATGCGGCCTTCGGCAGAGACGTGTCCGCCTTGTCCGCCTTGGGGCCCTTGCCGGGTTTGCCCGCTTTGCCCGGTTTGCCCGCTTTGCCTGGTTTGCCTGCCCTGGCGGAGGTCGGCGCGGGCACCATGGCGCGCAGTCTCTCGCCGAGGAGCCGAGGCTGACTGCCTGCCTGCACGGCCAGCGCACCCTCCAGGAGCAGGGTCATCCGTTCGACTTCGATGTCGCTGAGGCGCTTGAGCCGGCTGCCGATCGGCAGCCAGAGGAAGTTGGCCGTGAGCAGGCCCCACAGGGTCGCGACGAACGCGGCCGCGATCATCGGGCCGAGGGTGGACGGGGTGTCGAGGTTCTCGAGCACGTGCGTGAGCGAGACGACGGTTCCGATGATGCCGACCGTGGGCGCGTAGCCGCCGAGGCTGGTGAAGAACTTGGCAGCGTTGCGGCTCTCCTTGGTGGCGGTCGCGAGCTCGTCTTCCAGCAGGATGCGCAGCTCATCGCCGTCGGTACCGTCGGCGATGTTCTGCAGGGCGCCACGCAGGAACGGGTCGGCGACGTTATCAGCCTCCTGCTCGAGGGCGAGCAGACCGGAACTGCGGGCCTTCTCGGCGAGGCCGACCACCTGGTCGATGACCTGCTGCGGCGGGGTGGTCTTGCCGATGAAGGCTGCGGGCACGGCTTTGAACGCCGAAATTGCGTCCCTGATCGTGCCGCCGGCGATGCCGACAGCGATGGTGGCGCCGAAGACGAGAATCATCGGTGCCGGCAGAAGGATCGAGTGCAAGCTGCTGCCCTCGAGGGTGATCATGGCGAAGAGTGAGCCGAAGGCGATGGCGATGCCGACCAGGGTTGCCGGATCCATCAGAGCCTCCGCGGGCGGGCGGGAACCGTGCTGCCCGGTTCGATGATTTCCTCGATCAAGTGCGGCCCCTCGACGATTTCGAGCGAACGGATGCCCGGCCGATAGTCGGCGTCCGACGTCAGGTAGGCCAGCGAGATCACATGGGCCCGGAACCGGGCGATCTTCTCGATGACGTCGTCGAGGGTCTCTGTGACGATGAACTTGGCGCCGTCGACCATGACCAGGGTCGTGTCGGGGCTCGCGTGGATGCGCTCGATCAGGTCCGGGTTGATCGCGAACTGGCTGTTGTTCAGCCGCGTCACAACGATCATGGTGTCCACCCTGGGTTCAGAACGGTTCCAGCAACCGTTACGCCTCACTGTCGGCCGCCCGCCCGGGCGCGTTAGCTGCCGGCCGCATCGAGCCCGTGACCTGACCTGGAAAGCCGGACGACCACATCCGTCGCGGCGCGCGCAGGTGTGGCTTTCCTGACCGTCGTAGTGCTTCACCCCGAAAATCTCCGTCGAATGGGTTCGGGTCGAACGGAACGGGAGGTCGATGTCCGGACCGCACGAGCATTGCGGTACATCCGTCGCCGATTGTGGCCAACTCAGGAGATCCGTCTGGCCGAGCCGGAAATCCGGTCTGCTTCCGCACAGGTCCGCGGCGGACGGTCAACCCGGCCGCCGGATGTCCTGAGTTGACCGCACGCACTCCTCCGCCGGGACGGCACCGACGGAGGAGTGCGGAGAGCCAGAATCTCCGTCGAATTGGTTACGCCGCGCGCACCAGGATCTCGCCGGGCGTGGCCGTTTCGCTGCCGAAAATCAGGTGCCGGGTGGCGATCTTGTCGGTGAAGAACCGGTCGTGGCTGACCACCACCACGGCCCCCGGAAAGTGGATGAGGGCGCGCTCCATCACCTGGGTGCTGGCCATGTCGAGGTGGTTCGTCGGTTCGTCGAGCAGGAGCACGGCGGCCCCGGACAGCAAGCACTGTGCCATGGCGACGCGGGCCCGCTGCCCGCCGGAGAGGTTGCCGATCTTCTGCTTGAGGTCGGCCTCGGAGAATTGAAACATCGCGAGGAACCGGTTGACCGACTTGCGGGTCGCTGTGAAGGCGAGACTGCCCGGCATCGCGTTCACGGAGTGGCTGACGGTGTCATCGTCGTCAAGGCCGTCGAGCACCTGGTTGTAGGAGACCACGGCGGCGCCGGAGGCCCAGGCCATCTCGCCGGAATCGGCCTTCTCCTCCCCCGCCAGTACCCGGAGCAGGGTGGTCTTGCCGCTGCCGTTGGAGCCCAGGACCACGATGCGGTTGCCGCGTCGGATCTCGAAGGTGAGATCGGTGAACAGCGCCTTCTCGCCGTAGGACTTGCTGAGTGACTCGATGCGGCAGAGTGAGTCCTTCACATGCAGCCCACCGTAGATCTCGGTGATGATCGTGTCGACGGGCCGCGGGCTGCGGGTCTTCTTGATGTGCGCGAGTTGGCTGTCGAGGGTGCGGCTGGCAGCCTTTGCGGCCTCGCGGCGGTCGCTGATCCCCTCCGCCTCGAAAGCGAGCAGTTCCGACTCGTGCAGGAACTGCTGCTCGAGGGTTTTCAGGCGAAACTGCTTCTGCACCACGTAGTCGCCGAAGTTGCCGGGGTACTCGTGCAGGTGGTAGTTCTCGACCTCGATGATGCGGGTGACGACTCCGTCAAGGAACCGGCGGTCGTGCGAGACGATGATGGCCGCACCGCGGAATGAGCGGAACCAGGCCTCGAGCCACTCGACGCCGGCGACGTCCAGGTAGTTGGTTGGTTCGTCCAGGAGCAGCACGTCGGGCCGCTCGAGCAGGATCTTCGCCAGCGCCGCCCGGTTGCGCCAACCGCCAGACAACAAATCGATGGCGCAGACGCGGTGGGCCTCGTCGAACCCGAGGGTGGTCAGCGCGGCATCGATACGCCGCGGGTAGTCCCAACCATCGAGGCGGTCCATGTCTTCGAACAGCGCGGCCTGGCGGTGGATCAGCCGGTCGAGTTCGGCGCTCTGCGCGGAATCCGCCGCGATCTGGGCGTCGATCGACGCGAGCTCGGCCTCGAGGGCCTTGATCGGGGCGAACAGGCCGTCGAGCACCTCGGTGATCGTGGAATCGCCGTTCAGTTCGGAGAACTGGGAGAAATAGCCCACCCGGGTGCCGGCCTCGAGGGTGACGGTGCCGGCATCCGCGCTCACCTGGCCGAGGACCAGCTTGAGAATCGTCGACTTACCTGACCCGTTGCGGCCGATCAGTCCCACCCTGTCGCCTGGTTCCAGTCGGAAGAAGGTCTCACGCAGAATCTGGGTGTTCTCGAAACGGATGCTGACGTCGTTCAGCCTGATCAGGCTCACTGTGGCCGTCCTCTCGGGTTCGGTTCAGCCCCCGGGCGAGGCGGACGGCCAACTTTACCGTGTCGGACAGGCCGTTCAGGGCGTGTGGTCGTCACCCATGGCGGATGCGCCCTTGTGGTCGTCCATGCGACCGAACGTGGTCTCGAGCACGCTGGCCAGCTTGTGCAGCGCACCGCTGACGGCCCCGGCCATCGTGGCGGAATGGTCGGTTGCCGCGAGGGGGTTACCCCCGGCGGGACGCACCTCGAGCAGGCAACGGATGTCGTCGGTCGTCGCCCTGCCTGCGCTCTCGTCGCTGAGGTGGACCTCGACCCGCGTCAACCGGGAGCTGAATCGGGCGAGAACAGTTTCGACCGAGGACTCCACCTCCGCCACGACTGCGTCCGTACCCGCGATGTTGTTGTCGGTGTTGACCAGGATTTGCATCTTTGCTCCTCAGTTGAAACGTCGGTCACTCCAGTATGGCGCGCAAAAATGTGCGGCCTGACGACCCGCCGACGCTGCTTATCGGCGTAGGTGCTACCGCTTCAGGTTGGTGAGCTCCTGAAGCACCTCGTCGGAGGTGGTGATGATGCGCGCATTCGCCTGGAAGCCGCGCTGGGCGACGATCAGGTTGGTGAACTCCTGCGACAGGTCGACGTTGGACATTTCGAGGGTGCCGCCGCTGAGCGAGCCGAGGCCGCCGTCACCGGGGGCGCCGAGAGCCGCCTGGCCCGAGTTGAAGGTGGCGCGGTAGGCCGAGGAACCGGACTTCTCGAGGCCGCCCGGGTTGGTGAAGGTGGCCAGGGCGATGCGGGCGATGGCTGTCTGGCTGCCGTTGCTGAACAGGCCCACCAGGGTTCCGTCCTTGCCGAGGGTGAAGGACTGGAGGGAACCCGCCGTGGAACCGTCCTGGCTGCTGATCGTGGCCGTGCTCAGGCCCGCCTGCCCGGTCAGGGCGGTCAGATTCACTGTGACGTCGTTCACGATGAACGGACCGGTTGGCGTGAGCACACCTTCTGCGTCGAGGGTCAAGGCCGCGGAGCCGGTACCCACCGCGTCGGTGCCGCTCGCGGTCCAGCCGGTGGTCGTACGCGTGAAGGTGACCGACAGGGTACGGGCGGCACCCAGCGCGTCGTAGACCTTGACGTCGCGCACGATGTCGGAGCCTGCCGCCGCATCCGCCGGCAGGTTTCCGACCATGGTGACGCCACCGGTTGCCTTCGCCGGGATCATGGCCTGCAGCGGCAGGGTGATGTTGCCCACCGGGCCACCCTCGTTGATCTGCCCGTTGGCGCCGTTCCAGCCCTGCACGATCGCACCGTCCGGGGAGACCAGGCGACCCTCGGCGTCGAAGTCGAAGGCTCCCGCACGGCTGTAGAGCGTCTCGCCAGCCAGTTGGGTGACGAAGAACCCGTCGCCGGAGATCGCCATGTCGGTGGCCCGCCCGGTGGACTGCGCGGAGCCCTGGGAGAAGTTCGTGGCGATCCCGGCCACCTGCACGCCGAGCCCGACCTGGGCCGGGTTCGTGCCGCCCACCTGCTCCTGGGGGCCGCCCGCACCCTGCTTCAGCTGCGAAAGGGTGTCCTGGAACTGTACGGCCGACGCCTTGAACGCGGTGGTGTTGACGTTGGCGATGTTGTTGCCGGTGACGTCGAGCATGGTCTGGTGCGAGCGGAGGCCGGAGATGCCGGAGTACAGGGAGCGAAGCATGGGGTGCTGCCTTTCGGTGGGAAACGAGAACGAGAACGGATGTGAGGTGCGGGTCAGGCGGAGAGGCCGGGGGTGGTGCCGGCGGCGCTCGCGCCCGAGGTGACGCCGGTCACCAGGTCGAGGGCGACGAGGGTCCCGTCGACGGTGACCTGGGGAACGGCCCCGGCGTAGGAGACGCTCGAGGCGGTACCGGTGCCCACGGTGCCGTCGGCCCGCGTGAAGGTGACGTCCTGTCCGACCAGGGCCGCTGCGGCAACGCGCATCTGCAGGGAGAAGTTCTCGTCGGCGGTCGTTGAGAGCGCCGCGAGCTTCTCCATCATGGCCAGCTGCGTGGTCTGAGAGATCATCTGGTTGGTGTCCATGGGCGAACTGGGATCCTGGTTACGCAGCTGGGTGACCAGCAACGACATGAACGCCTCGGAATCCAGGGTCTGTTTCGGGGCGCGCACGGGGGCGGTCGAGTACATCCCGGCCGGGGCGGCTACTGCCACTGCGTCGATGGTCAAAGGGTCTCTCTTCTGGGATGGTGGGGTCCGTGTCGGTGGGGTCGGTGTCGGTGGGGTCTGGAGTGGTAGCAGGTCAGGCGAGAACGTCGATGGTGGTGTGTGAGCCGGCGGCGCGCAGGGAAGACAGTCTGAGGTCGGCGGCACGGTCGGTGGCGCGGCCGGCCGCACGGTCGCCTCGGGTCGCCCTGTCGTCTTCGGCCGGCCGCTCCTGGCGGGCGTCGGGTCCGCCCTGTCGGGAGGCCGAGGGGTCCGAGGCGCGGGCGTCGGCCGACAGGGTGAGCTGGGCGTTCAGCCCGCCCCCCGACAGGTCCCGGCGCAGGTCGGGCAGGATGGTCCGGAGCGCCTCTCGGGCCAGGTCCGTGGGCGCGAACAGTTCGACCCGGATGTGCTCCCCACGCACGTGGGCCCGCACGGTGACCGGGCCCAGATTGTCGGGTCTCACGCTGATGGTCATCACGTGCTCGCCGTTGGCGGCGCCCACCAGGGTGAACAGGGGTCGGGACACCTGGCCGGCCAGTGGCGCGGGCGGTGCTGCCGGGGCCGGGGCGCCGGGCGGCACAGGGGGGGCGGCGGCCGGGGTTGCCGCCGTGGCCGGGGTGCCGGGAGGCACGAGCAAGGCGGTGGGCGCCGGGGCTTCGGCCTGGTTCGGGTTCACGGTGGCCGCACGGTCACCGGCACCGGATGTCCCTGCGACCGCGCCGAGGCCGGTGGGCGCCGTGAGGCCCGTGGGCGCCGTGAGGCCCGTGGGCGCCGTGCCGGCGACGGTCGCTCCGGCGGAAGATGCCGTCCCGGCGGCCGGTGGCACCGGCATCGGGGCAGCGAGAGCCTCGGCCGGAAGCGCACTCCCGCCAGCGGCGTTCGCTGCGGTGAAAGTGTCGGAGTCTGCGGCGGACGTCTCCGTGGAGTCGGCTTCGGAGTCGGAGTCGGTGGCAGCAATGGTGGAAGCGGCGGCGGCAGTGGCGGCGGTCGGGATGGTCACGGCCTCGGTCCCGACGGAGTCGGCGAGGGCAGCACTGTCGGCTCCGGTGGCTTTCGCCCCGGTGGCTGTCGCACCGGTCGGCAGTGGCGGGAGGCTGAACCCGGCGGGAGGCAGGATAGCGCTCGGCTGCTGGTGCTCCGGGGCCGGCGCCGCGCCGCTCAGGGCGTCCCTCAGATCAGTGGCCGGTCCGGGGACCGGTTCGGCGGTGCGCTCCGAGGTCGGCTCGGGAACCCGGGACGAGGTTGGCGCGGATCCCGGCGGAGACGCGGTCGCGGAGGTGTGCGGAGGTGCGAGGGTGCCCTGCAGCACGGACGCGAATGAGCCGGCGCCCGGGCGGGCACCCAGCGGGCCACGCGATCCCGAGGAAGAGGCGGCGGACGAGGCGGATGAGGGCGCGGTGGATGAGGACGCGGATGCCAGCGCCCCGGTGTGGGGCGCCGGCGCCAGTCGGACGGACGTGGCGCTCATCGGGAGGCTCCGTTCATGAATGAGGCCAGTGCGGCGCTGAGCTGGCTGCCGGCGCCTGACGACGCAGAGGCCGTGCTTGAGGACGCCGGGCTCGCGGTGGCGGCCGGGGCATCCGGAATCACACGGCGGATGGTGTCGATCTCAGAGTCGTCCATGTAGGCCTCGACCAGAGAGACCGTGCGGCCCTCGTAGGGCGCGTGGATGACCTTGTTGTCGCCGGCGTAAATCAGGATGTGCTCGCCGCCGCCGGTGACGATCAGGTCACCGGGCTTGGCCTCGGCGAGGGAACCGACCTCGGTTCCGATCGTCATCTGGCCCGACACGAGGCGCGGCACGTCTATGCCCATTTCGGCATACACGGTCTGCACCAACCCGGAACAGTCCATGCCGCTGGCGTCTTCACCGCCGAAGACGTAGGGCACGCCCAGGTACTTCTTCGCGGCGTCGACCACGTCGGTGCCGGTGGCACCACCCGGGTTCGGTGCCACCGGGCGGACCGCGGCGGCGCCCGACGCCGACGCGAGGGCGTCGGCGAACGTGTTCGCCGAGGTGCTCGCGCCCGCACCGGCGGTGGCCTGGGCCTTGTGGGCGTTCGCCCCGGCCGAGAGCTGTACGAGTGTCGCCTGGATCTCGCTGACCCGGCTCATCGCCGCGATCATGGTCATCGCGGGTCACCGCCCGCGCCCCGGTTGCGGTGCCAGCCGGTCGACGCAATCTCGTCGAGAATGGTCTGTTCGCGGTGCAGGTCATCGGCCGCGACCTGGGCTCCGTGCCGGCCCTCGAGCTTCTCCAACCGCACCGTATCGGCACGGGTCGCGTCGAAGGCGACCTGCGCCTCGCCGACGGCAACCTGGTAGTTGCGGGCGAGGGCCTCCATGTCGGCCAACATGCTGTGCGCCGAGGCGCGGGCGGAGGCGATCGCCGACAGCGTGTCCGCCCCGCTGGCCAGACTCGGCGTGTGCTGCAGGGTGGCCCTGGCCGCGGCCCGGCGAGCCGCGTTCGCCTGAACGACGGCGTTGGCCTGGGCCAGGTCGCCGGCGGCCTGGTCCTGCTGCAGGTGCCGCAGCCGGAGGAGCCCGGCCAAAGCGAATGTGCGTTTCATCAGAGCGCCCCCAGCGTTCGAGTCAGTGTCGTGAGTTGGTCCCAAGCGAGCGGGGCCGAGGTCTGGTCGTCCATGCGCTGCTGGAGGAACGCGTTGATGGCACCCTCGTTGTCGACGGCGGCGTCGACCAGCGGGTTCGTGCCCCGCCGGTACGCGCCGACGTCGAGCAGGTCCTGCGCGGTGCGGCGTGCGGCAAGCACCCGGCGCAACAGGCCGGCGACCTGGTTCTGCTCGGGGCTGTTGACCCGGGAGGCGACGCGGGAGATCGAGGAGAGAGCGTCGACAGCGGGGAAATGGCCGAGGACGGCTAGTTTGCGGTCGAGTACGACGTGTCCGTCGAGGATCGAGCGGGCGGCATCCGCAATCGGTTCATTGTGGTCGTCGCCGTCGACGAGCACCGTGTAGACGCCCGTGATCGAGCCGGTTTCGTCGGTGCCGGCCCGCTCGAGCAGGCGGGCGAGCAGGGAGAAGGTCGAGGGCGGATAACCACGGGTGGCGGGGGGTTCGCCGACCGAGAGGCCGATCTCGCGCTGGGCCATCGCCACCCGGGTGAGTGAATCCATCATCAGCATCACGTCGGCTCCGTCGTCACGGAACGACTCGGCGATCCGGGTGGCCAGGAAGGCGGCGCGCAGCCGCATCATGGCCGGTTCGTCGGAGGTGGACACGACCACTATCGAACGGGCGAGCCCCTCGGGGCCGAGGTCGTCTTCAAGGAATTCGCGCACCTCGCGGCCGCGCTCCCCCACCAGGGCGATGACCGAGACCTCCGCGTCGGTGCCGCGGGCGATCATCGAAAGCAGCGAGGACTTGCCGACGCCGGAGCCGGCGAACAGGCCCATCCGCTGCCCCTTCCCGACGGTGGTGAGGGTGTCGAGCACGCGCACACCCAATTGGAGCGGCGTCTGGATGCGGGAGCGGGCCATCGCGGAGGGGCTGTCGTGGTCGAGGCCGACGAACCGGGCACCGGAGATCGGACCCTTGCCGTCGATGGGCCGGCCGAGGCCGTCGATGACGCGCCCGAACAGGCCGGCGCCGGTGGGCACGAGGTGCGGGGTTCCGTCCGAGCGCACGGGCGCGCCAATCCGAATACCGGTCATCCGGCCCAGCGGCATGCACCGGATGCCGCCCTGCGTCGTGGCGACCACCTCGGCGTCGATCTCCCCACCGTCGCCGACCGTGACCAGATCGCCGATCGCGGAATTGAGCCCGCGCACCTCCAGACCGAGACCGACGATCGACGAGACGACGCCCACCCGCTGGGGCCGGGCGGCGTCGAGGGCGGAGCGGATCTTTCCCGCGCGCGGACGCCAGGCGGGGGCCTGCGCCAGGGTCACGACCGGGCTCCGGTGAGCGCGGCCTTCGCGCGGGTCAGCGCGGTGCCGATCCGGGCGTCGAGGAATCCATCGGGGAACTCGGCGATCGCGTCGCCGCGGGAGAGGTCGGCGTCGGCCGTGAAGTCCACGCCCGCATCCGCGCGGGTGATCAGGTCGATCAGAGCAAGGTCGGCGGGGTTCATCCGCACGGAGTGCGGGCGACCGGTCTCGCGTGTGCCGGTCGCTCCGGTCGCTCCGGTCGCGAGGGCGCGGGCCAGTGCGGCCCGCGCCGAGGCGTCGGCGTCGCCGAGTGAGTAGCCGAGGATCGCCTCGGCCAGTTCCAGCGCGGTCGCGACAAGGGTGTCCTCCGCCTCCTGGATCACCGGAACGGTGCGCTCGTGCAGCGCGACGGCGGCGGCACCCAGCAGGGCGACCGCCCGGTCGATCCGCGCCTGGCCGATGGCACCGGCGGCGGCCTGCTCGGCGTCGAGCCGCGCGATCCGGCCGTCCACCTCGGCGGCAGCCGCCCGGAGTCCCGCGGTGTAGCCGGCGGCGTGCCCCCGGGCCCGGGAGGCGTCGTCGCCGGCGTCCCGCTCGCCCTGCAGGCTGGGGAAGGTCACGGCGGAGAAGTTCGACCGGGCGGTCGCTGCGTCAAACAACATAGTCGTCCTCCTCGGCACGCTGCACGGTGATGCTCCCCTGCGCCTCGAGGTCGCGGATGGCCCGCACGATCGCGGCGCGCGCTTCCTCGACCTGCGACACCCGCACGGGCGCCATGGCTTTGACCTCGTCGTCGAGGATCTCCCGATTGCGCTCGGACAGGTTGGTGCGAATGATCGAGACGACAGCGTCCGCGGAGCCCTTCATGGCGATGGCGAGGATGCCCGCGTCGATGCCGCGGAGCACCTGCTGCACGTCTCGGTTTTCGAGTTTGACGATGTCGGCGAAGGTCAGCATCCGTGACCGGACCTCTTCGGCCAGGGCCGGATCGCGCGCATCGAGGGCTTCGAGAAGGGCGCGTTCGGTGGCCACATCGGCCCGATTGATGATCTCGACGAGCGGCTGGATGCCGCCGACGATCTCCACGGAGTCGCGGGAGGAGGCGACGGCGCCAACCCGGGCCTTGAGGGTCTCGGTGACCACGCGCACGGCCTCGGGGGTGGCCGTGCCCATGCCGGCGATACACTGCGCCACCTCCGCGCGCAGGTCGGCGTCGAGGCCGCCGAGAACGGCGGAGGCATGACCGGGGCGCAGGTGCGCGAGCACGAGCGCGATGGTCTGGGGCAGTTCGCCGTCAAGCAGGGTGAGGATCTGCAGCGGCTCGGCGGCGTCGAGAAACTCGAAGGCCTTGCCGGCCATCGACGAGGCCACCTTGACCATGACGCCGGCCGCTCGTTCCGCGCCGAAGGATGCCTCAAGCAGTCCGATCGCGTAGGCGTGACCGCCCCGCCGGGTGCGGGCACCCTTGACGGTGAGTTCGTGGAACTCCAGAACGGTGGTTTCGGTCACTTCCGGGTCGACCCGGCGCAACTGCACCATCTCCGCGGCGATATCGGCCGCCTCGGCCTCGGTGAACTGTTTCATCACTTCGGTTGCGCGCTGGTGCTCCATGCTCATCAACACCACGGCGACCTTCTGGGTGCCGGTCAGGGCCGGCTGGGCGTCGATCATGCGGGCTGCCGGTCATCCATCAGGCCGCGGAGGTATTCCGCGGTCTTCGCGGGGTCACGCTGAGCGAGTGCGTCGATCTCCACCCGCATCCGGTCGGAGGTCGGCGGCAGGTAGGCCACGGTCGGGGTGGGGTCGATCATGATCGGCGCGATCGGGGCACTCAGCGGGAACGGCATCTCCGGCGCGGACAGCGCGGGCCGGACCTCCATCATTTCGTCAAGCTCGATGGACTCGCGGCTCTGGCGGCGCGAACGACGCGCATAAAGGATGAGCCCCAGCACGAAAGTGATGACAATCCCCGCGGTGACGATGGCGATGCGCATGATCTCTGCGAACCGGTCGGCGGCGGCCGCGGCTTCGGCCGCCGCGAGGGCCGCGGCGGCATCCTCTGCCGCGCCGCCGTTGAAGCTGACGACCTCGACGGTGACCGCGTCGCCGCGCTGCGCGTCGATGCCGGCGGCCGAGGCCACCAGTGAGGTGACGTCGGCGACGTTGAGCTGGCCCACGACGTCGGCGTTCACGGCCACCGAGACCGTCTGCCGGTTGATCTCCCCCGCCGGGATGGTGCGGGTCTCGGTGACTTTGTTGACCGCGTTGTTCTTGGTGGTGTCCTCAGAGGTGAAGGTTCCATCGCCCTCGGTGCCCGCCGGGACGGCAATGTTGTCCGGGCCGAGGACGCCGGCCGCGGAGCCGCCGGATCCCGTGTACGACTCGGTTTTGACGGCCTCGTTGAGGGCCGGGGCATCCGTCGGGGTGGTGAACGATTCCTCGACCCGCTGGGCCGACTGGTAGCTCATGTCGGCGGCCACGACGACGGTGGCGTTGCCGGGCCCGACGACCTTGTCCAGCATGGCCTGCACGGCCCCCCGCACGCGGTCCTCGTAGGCGCCGGCCTGCTGGTCGGCGGATCCGGTCGCTCCCACGCCGACCGCCGAGAGCACGACACCCGTGGAGTCGATGACGGCCACGTCGGTGGGTGCCATCCCGGCGATGGAGGCCGAGGTGAGGTGCACGATGGACTGCACCTGGTCGGCGTTCAGGGTGCTACCGGTGGCCGTCTCCACGAAGACGGATGCCGTGGGGTCGCTCTGCTCCGACGCGAACACGGTCTCTTCGGGGATCGCCAGGCGCACTGAGGCG
Organism: Cryobacterium sp. TMT2-15-1; assembly: GCF_004402345.1. Lineage (NCBI taxonomy): Bacteria > Bacillati > Actinomycetota > Actinomycetes > Micrococcales > Microbacteriaceae > Cryobacterium > Cryobacterium sp. TMT2-15-1. Next base: position 22,082 of record NZ_SOGD01000025.1, read on the forward strand.
TTCTTGACGCCCTTCATGGCCTTGACGGTGTTGGCGAGTTCGCCCTCGAGCGCCCGCTTGTAGGTGACCGACTGCTGAAACTCGCTGGAGGTGACACCCATGGTGTCGAGCAGCCCGTAGCCGCCCGTGCTGGAGGACGGCAGGCCGGCCGCGGCGGCCTTGAGGCGCTCGTCGTAGACGTTCTGCTGCGGCACCAGGATCGTCGCGCCACCGTCGCTGAGCTCGTAGGCGACGCCGTCGGTGCGCAGCTGCTCGACGATGGTATTCGCGTCGGCACCGCTCAGCCCGGAGAACAGGGGCGTGAAGGCCGGCTTGGTGGCCCACATGCTCAGGGCGGCGATGCCCAGGGCAAGCACGGCGACGCCGATGATGGCGACCGTGCGCTGGGCGACGGAAAAGGACCGGATGCTCTGGCCGAGGCGTGCGAAGGCCGACGTGATCGGGCGCGGCATCAGGCCTGCATCCTCATGATCTCGTTGAACGCGTCGACACCCTTATTGCGCACGGCGGCCACGAGTTCGAGGGTGACCTGGGCGCGGGTCGAGGCCAGGGTGGCCGAGTGGATGTCGGTCAGGTTTCCGGTCACGGCCTGTACCGCAAGGCTGTTGGAGGTGGCCTGCAGCTGCTGCAAATTGTCGACGGCGCCGACCAGGGCGCTGCCGAAGGCCGAACCGTCGGTGCCCTGGCTCCCCGGGGTTCCCTGCACCCCCTGCATGCCCTGCACGCCGGTGAGGTATCCCGTGCCGGTCACGGACTGGATCGGGTTGATCGAACCGATGGTCATCAGGAGCGTCCAATCTGGAGTGCGGCTTCGTAGGTCGTCTTGGCACGGTCGACGACGGCGGCGTTGGCCTGGTAGCCGCGCTGCGCCATGATCAGCGCGCCCATCTGCTCGGCCATGTCGACGTCCGGGCGGCGCACGTAGCCGGCCTCGTCGGCGAGTGGGTTGCTCGGGTCGAAGGTCAGGATTCCCTCGGCGTCGCCGAGCGCCGTCCCGGCCGCATAGGCGCCGGTGGTGCCCTGGCCGGCCTGGGCGACGATGTAGCGCGCCTGGAAGGCGTCACCGTCGGTGGCGGTGACCGTGTTGGCGTTGGCGATGTTGTCCGCAACGGCGTCGAGCCATTTGCGGTGCAGGGTGAGACCGCTGCCGGCAATCCCGATGGCGTCCAGGGTCATCAGCTGGTCCGCATCGCGGAGCGCATGGCCGTGAACGGTCCGTTGACGGCCTGCGCCGCGAACTGGTACCGCAGCACGGTGTCGATGTTGGAGAGGGTCTCGGTGTCGAGGTTGACGTTGTTGCCGTCGAGGCGGGTGGGCTCGAGGGAGCTGGCGGTGGTGGCGACGGTGCTGCCGCTGCCGGCCTGCACAGACTGCGCCAGGGCATCCTCGAACGCCACACGCTTGGCGTGGTAGTTCGGCGTGTTCACGTTCGCGATGTTGTTCGCGATGGTGCGCTGGCGCAGGGCAAGCCCGTCCAGTGCGCTGGAGAGCGCCGTCATGGTCACGGATTCAAGCACGGATACCCGATTCGTCGGCAAAACGAGGGCGGCCGATCCGTGGCCTGTGGTCGAGCAATCCCTGCTCGCTCCTAGCTATCGGCCGGTGGCCGAGGCGCGTAAGGAGTTGTCGCGGAACTTCTTTCCTCACCTTTTCGAGCGGAACCCCGCAACTGTCGTCGAAACGGACAACTGTTGCCCGTGCGCGGGCAACAAATGTCCGCGCGGGCAACAGTTGGCCCGCATCGGCGGTAGCCGGCAACGGGCGCGAGGTGGGCGGGCAGTCAGCCGGCTATGTCGAGGTAGACGGCCTGGTCGGTGTGCTGGGCCGAGATGATGGTGCGCACGGCGGCGAGGTGCACGCCGGCGGAGCGCCGGGCATCCTCGATCTCGCTGATCAGTTCGAGCTGGCCGGAGAGCAGGCGCCGGGCGCGCGTCTCGAGGTCGGCGGGCAACTGGCCCAGGTGTTCGGGCGCACGCCACTGCACGCCGGTGGAGAAGCGCTCCCCCGGGCCGGCCAGCACGGCGTCGCGGGCCCCCGAGCCGAGGCTCGACTCGAGCTGGTCGAGCACGTCCAGCCACTCCTGGCGGTCGCTGGCGGATTCGTGGGTGTCGAGCAGAACCCTAGGCAAGTCCGTACTCCCCACCGGCACGCGCTGCGCTCTGGGCCGGTAGCAGCTCGGCCGCTTCGTGCCAGGTCTGCCGCAGCGGCTCGAGCAGGGCGATGGCCTCCCGGGTGCGGGCGACATCCCGATGGATGTTGGCGCTCATCAACGCGTTGGACACGTAGGTGTAGAGGGCGAACAAACCCTCGCCGCCCTCCCAGGCCTCCACGTTGAGCGAGGTCGACAGTTCGGAGACGATCGCCTGGGCGTGCAGGAGGTGCTCCGAGGCGACGGCCCAGTCCTCGATGTTCTGGGCGATCTCGGCGCGGCCGAGGTCGAGCAGCAACCGGTCGTAGAGCATCGTCAGCAGGCGCACCGGCGTGGCCGAGAGCACCGCTTCGCGGTTCAACTGTGCGCGCCGGGCCTGTGCCCCACCCATCATGCTCATAACAGCCATCATCATCCTGTGCTCGAGGTCGGGAGCCCGGCAACCTGGGCGCTCAGCCACGAGGACTGTGCTTTCAGGGCGCTGAGCTGGGTTTCCAGTGCGGTGTAGGTGCTCTGCAGGGTCGCTCGGCGGGTGGCCAGGCTGCGGTCCCAGTCGGCGATGCGGTCGCCGAGGTTCTTGACCGTGGACTGCTGACCGGTGATCTTCGCGGTGATCTGACCGTCGTATTTGTCCGAGGCCGATGACGCCGCTGCTGCGACGCGGGTCGCGATCTCTTGCACTGCTGCTTTGACGGTCACCGGGTCCTTGGCGAGGGCCGCGGCGAACTTGGCCGCGTCGAACTCCATGGTGCCGGATCGGGTGATGCTGATGCCGTACTCCGACGGCGAGTGCCCGTTGATCGGTGCCGAGGCGGCTGTGAGAATGCGCTGCTTCACGTCGCGCACGGTGCTGTCGCTGGTGAAGATGCCGGCCGACAACACGGCGGCCCCCGACGCGTTGGTGCTGTTGACGACCGCGGACTTGGTGGAGATCAGGGCGAAGACGCCGTTCAGGGAGCTGACCAGACCCGAGGCCAGGGAGCCGATCTGCGCGTCGTCACGTGCGACTGTGATGGTGACGGGGTCAACGGAGACGGCGGATACCGTGATCGCGACGCCGGGCAGCAGGTTCGCGAACGTGTTGGTGGCCGAGGTGATCGTCTGGGCTGCGGCGGTGCCGGCCCACAGGGTGACGCTGGCGTCCTGGGCGGTGCGGATGACGGCGGCACCCGCGGCGGCCAGCAGGTCGGGCGCGGTGTTCGCCGTGACCTCGGCGGCGGTGCCCTGATAGACCGTGAAGGCTTTGGCCGCACCGGAGTCATTCCCGGTGAACTGGAGCCGGTACTGGGCGACGCCGCCGGCATCCACTCCGGACGCGACCTTCGTGGCGGTAACCCCGGTGCCGGCGGCGTTGATGGCCGTGGCGACGGCGTCGAGAGAGGTCGAGCTGGCGGAGATCTCGGTCGTGACACCGCCGGAGACGATGGTCAGCACGGTCGGGTCGGCGGGCCAGGCGGTCATGGCCGCGGAGACGCCGACCTGGCTGCGAGCGAGGTCGGTGACGACGACGTCGAGTTGGCCGGCGCTGGCGTTGGCCGAGACCACCGTCGTGACGGTGGGCGAGGTACTGGTTGCCGAATAAAGGTCGAGGGCGGCCGGCTTCGCGGCCTTGCCTGCCAGATCGGCCAGGCCGGCGATCTGGGTGTTGAGGCCCTGCAGCGCCGAGATCAGGTTCTGCGACGAGGAGACTTTGGCCTTCAGCAGCGTCTGCGGAACGGCTTCGACCTGCATCAGGGAGTTGATCAGGGAGGTGGTGTCGAGCCCGGAGACGAGTCCGTCGATGGCGTTCGTCATGTCTTTCCCTCCTTACGTTTCTGCGATCAAGCCGGATGGTGCGGGTGTATACGTGAATGGCTGGTGGCGGCCGAGGGATGAGGTCCAGTTCATCTCTTAGGTCACCACCAGCCATAGTTCACCGTGCGGTTGCCCGAAAGGTTCAGCTACTCAGGGTTAGCGGAGCAGCGACAACACGCCCTGAGCGGACTGGTTGGCCTGCGCGAGCATGGCGGTACCGGCCTGCGAGAGGATGCTGGAACGGGTGTACTTGACCATTTCCTCGGCCATGTCGGTGTCGCGGATACGCGAGCCGGCAGCGGTGAGGTTCTCCTTGGAGACGGCCAGGTTCTTGATGACGCTCTCGAACCGGTTCTGGTCGGCACCGAGCGAAGCGCGGGCCGTGGAGACATTCGTGATCTGCTTGTCCAGCATGGCGATGGATGCGGCAGCACCCTTTGCCGAGCTGAAGTCGAGTCCACCGATTGTGCTCTGCGTTGTGGCGGGAGTGCCGAGCGTTGCTACCGTGGTGGTTTCGGCAATGAGTCCTCCAGTGAGCGACTTCACGTTCAACTGGCCGGTCTCGTCAACGGAAGCAGTCAGCGCCTTGCTGAAGACTGAATCGGCGTTTAGGGCGGCGGCGGCGGAAACGGCCGTGGTCCCGAACGTGACATTGCCAGTCGTAACGGTCGCTACGGCGGCACCGTTGGTCACCGAGAATGACACCGGTACGTTCGTGGCTCCTACCGGGGTGTTGAAGGAGGTACCGACGTTGGATGCATCGAGTCCCTTGCCAATGACGGCAACGTTCGCACCGCTCAGGTTGACGGCGATCTGGCTGCTGACACCGCTGTTCGCGCCGACCTGGAAGCTCAGCGATGCCTTGGAGCCGTCGAGGAGCTGCGTGCCGTTGAAGTTCGTGCCCTCGCTGATGCGGGTCAGTTCCTTGGTCAGTGCGTTGACCTCGGTGCCGATCGCCTTGCGTGAGTCGGCGTTGTTGGAGTCGTTACCAGCCTGAACGGCGAGGTCACGAACGCGCTGCAGAATCGACTGCACCTCGTTCAGGGAACCTTCCGCGGTCTGGATGACCGAGATGCCGTCCTGGGCGTTGCGGCTGGCGACCGTGAGGCCACCGACCTGCGACTTGAGGCCCTCGGAGATGGCCAGGCCGGCCGCGTCATCCGCTGCGCGGTTGATGCGGAGGCCGCTGGACAGCTTCTCCAGGGACTTGGACATGTCGTTCTGCGTGGCGGCCAGGTTGCGGTACGTGTTGTTGGCCGCGAGGTTGGTGTTGATCTGCATACCCATGATGAAATCCTCCGTGATTGGGTGGTGTACGTCTGGCCATCCATGGCCTGACACAGTGAGCTATCGGCCTCTGCTGAGACCGCGTTAGCCGTTGATCGAAAAAAATTCCCGGGTGTCTGATTCGGTCGACCCGGCGGCGTACGCCACCCCGCTCGCGGTGGCGAGGCCGAACATGGCCTGGTCGGCGAGCCGGGCGAGGTAGGCGCTTCGGCGGGCCGGCGCGATGCGGGACTCGGGCACGTATTCCGCCTCGGCGTCGTCGGCGTAGTGCGTGCCCAGGCCGTCGCGGAGCAGACGGATGGCCTCCGCACGCTGCTGAGACACCGCCGAGTGGGTGATCCCCAGCTCGGCAGCGATCTCCTTGACCGAGCGGTCGTCGAAGTAGACCTGCTGCACGATCACGCGCATCTTCTCCGGCAGTGCCGCGATGGCGGCGTGCAGGTAGGCCAGGCGCTCGGCGGAGAGCAGCGAGTCGCCGGGGAGTTCGGTGCCGGAGACCAGGAACTCGGCGGTCGCGTCGTCGAGGGTCGACACGGTGCGCTCCGAGTCGGCCAGGCCGGCGATCGCGGTCTCCCGGTCCACGCCGAGGGCGGCGGCGACCTCGTCGACGGATGCCGCTCGGCCAAGGGCGCCGGCCAGCGTCTGCTGAACGGCACGGGTCTCCTTGATGCGGCGGCGGGCCATCCGGGTGGCCCAGTCGTTGGAGCGCATCTCGTCGGCGAAGGCGCCGATGATGCGGCGCCGTGCGAACGCTCCGAACGGAACACCGAGGTCGGCGTTGAAGGCATCCGCCGAGGTGATCAGGGCGAGAGCTCCGGCCGAGGCCAGGTCGTCGCGGGAAAGGTGCCGGGCCTTGGCCCAGGTTTCGGAAACGAGGTAGCCGACGAGCGGGAGGTTGTCGATCACCAACTGATTGCGTTCTGCCCGATTCACACGGAACTCCCTGAGTGCTTGATACCTGAATTGTCCCGAACGATCAGGCAAGGGCCTGGTCGAACGAGTGGCCGGGTAGGCACGGGGACGTTGCGAGAAAGCGAGAATGTGACGCAGGGGTTCGGGGCCCAGGCCACAGAACTTCTGGCCGTGGTTAAAACGTAAAGGCGCGGTGGGTGGCCGAATGCGCAACGGCGCCCCCACAACGGGGCCAGGCACCCCCACATCGGGGCGGATCACCCCGAAACGGGGGTCAGGCATCCGGTGTCCGCCGGAATCATGTCCTCCCTTTAGTGGACACCTTCAGTCTCGGCTGGCAGTCTGAATCCACACCGTGGCTAACCGGGGTCCGTCACCTGCCGATAGTCGTGGTAACAAGCCGTTGAGCTGCGCGAATCCGCGCGGACCGGCCGCACCAGACGACAGGCAGTTGGAGGAGACGTGGGCGCCAATGAACTATCAGCGTTGCTGTGGCGCGAGCGGGAGCTCCTCGAACTGCTCGTCTTCAAACTCGACGAGGAACAGCTGCTGCTGACCAACGGCAAGACCCGCTGGCTGCAGCAGGGCACCCGTGAGGTCGAGCAGGTGCTCGGCCACGTTCGGGATGCCGGCCTCGCCCGCTCGGTCGAGGTTGCCGCCGTCGCCTGTGACTGGGGAACGGCCGAAGACGCCACCCTGCGCGAGCTCGTCGCTCACGCCCCCGCCGGCCCGTGGTCCGAGATCATGGCCGCACACCTCAAGGCGATGGGTGAACTGACCACCCAGATCAGGGAACTGCGCGACGCCAACGAGCAGCTGCTGCGCTCCGCCGCCCGCTCCGGCCAGGAGACCCTCGCCGACGTGCGCGCGAACACCCAGACGTATGACGCCACCGGGGCCGCCGGTGCGCGCCCCACCGGCTCCCGACTTTTCGACCAGATTCTGTGAGGATGCCGCGATGAGCACCTTCGGAGGCCTCAACACCGCCTACACCGGCCTGGTCGCCGCCCGGCAGGGTCTCGACGTCGTGGGCCAGAACATCGCCAACGCGAACACGGAGGGGTACACCCGGCAGCGGGTGACGACCTCCGCGGTGGACGCCTCGACCCGTGTGGGCCTGATGAACTCCGGGGTGCGCCCCGGCCAGGGTGTCAGCGTCGACGGAATCGCCCGCCTCGGCAGCGCGTCGCTGGACGCCCAGGTGCGCGGCACCGCCGCGGTCGCCGGATACTCCGCAGTGCGGGCGAACGCGCTGAGCGCCGTCGAGGCCTCGCTGAAGGAGCCCGGCGAGAACGGGCTCTCCGCCCAGTTGCAGGAGTTCTGGGCCGGCTGGCACGACGTGGCCAACGCCGCCGGCGAGACCGCGCCCGCCGGGGTGCTGCTGGCCCAGGCCGGCGCCGTCACCACCCAGATCAGGCAGGGCTACCAGGCTGTCGCCGCAAAGTGGTCGTCCGAGCGCGAGAGCGTGGACACCATGGTCGCCGAGATCAACGGCGCGGCCGGCCAGGTGGCCGAGCTGAACGCCCGCATCCGTCAGTCGATTGCGGGCGGCGGAAACGCCAACGAGCTGATCGACCAGCGCAGCGGTCTCATTACGACCCTGGCCGCCCTCACCGGCGGCACCGTCGTCAACCGCACCGACGGCACCGTCGATGTGCTCGTGGGCGGAAACGCGCTGGTCACCGGCGACACCGCCCGCCCGCTCGTCGCCCGCGGCGTTCGCACCCTCGACGGCCCGAACGGCCTCACCAGCCCGGTCGGCGTCACCGACCCGGTACGGGTGGAGTGGGCCGACCGCGCCGGCACGATCGCCATCGATGGCGGCGAACTGGCCGGTGCGCTCTCCCTGCTCACTCGAGCGGATGCCGCCGGCACTGGCGGCGCCCTCGCCGAAGCCGCGGCGGCATACGACTCCTTCGCCACGGGCCTGGCCGCGAAGGTCAACGCGATCTACTCCACCGGCGACAACTCAACCCGCCGGGGCGACTTCTTCGGCTCGGCGGGCACGGGACCGGCCGCGCTGGGCCTGTTCGTCCTGCCGACGAACGCCGCCGAGCTCTCAACCGGGCTCACCGCGAACGGCGCCCTCGACGGCTCTATGGCGGACAGGATCGCCCAGCTCGGCGCCGGCACGGCCGTGGACGCTGCCGGCGACCCGGTGCGGTCTCCCAGCACCGACTGGTCGAACGTTGTCACCTCGCTGGCCGTGACCACGAAGAACGAGCTGCGCCAGGCATCCCTCGCCGACCTCACCTCGACCGCCGCGGTGGGCGCTCAGCTCTCGAACTCCTCCGTCGATCTCGACGAGGAGAACGTCAACCTGCTTATGTTCCAGCACGCCTACCAGGGCGCCGCCCGGGTGCTGACCGCCGTGGACGAAATGCTCGACACCCTGATCAACCGCACCGGACTGGTGGGAAGGTAACCCATGATCGCCCGCGTCAGCTCCCAGACCCAGATGCGCTCCGCGCAGACCAATCTGCAGGCCAACCTCGCCCGGATGGCGCAGTTGCAGGAGCAGGCCACCTCGCTGAAGGCCATCGCCCGCCCCTCCGACGACCCCGCTCGGGCCGCCGATTCCCTCACCGTGCGCGCCGAGCAGCGCGCGGTCACGCAGTACGCCCGCAACGCCGACAACGGCGACGGCTGGCTCACCACCGCCAGCACGGCACTGGCCGAGGCCACGAACCTGCTGAACCAGGTGCGCGACCTGACCGTGCAGGGTGCCAACGACGGCGCCCTCTCCCCCGCCGCGAAGGAGGCCATCGCGGCCCGCCTCGACGGCCTCACCCAGAACCTACTCGCGCAGGCGAACGCCGACTACCTGGGCCGCAGCGTCTTCGCCGGGAATTCGGATGCCGGGCTCGCCTTCCGGGCCGACCCCGACTTCACCTTCACGGGCACCGCAACCGCGAGCGTCGACCGCCGTATCGGCGCGGACACCACCGTGAGGGTCGACGCCGACGGCGCCGCCATCTTCGGCACGGGTACAGACTCGGTCTTCGCCCTGATCGGCGTCATCGCCAACGACCTTCGCACCGGGCGCACGAATGCCGGCACCCACCTGGCCGCCGTAGACTCTCGAATGAAGGCCGTGCTCACGGCGCAGACCGACGTCGGTGTGCGCCAGGCCCAGATCCAGAAAGCCGGGGAAGCACTCGTGCAGCACAAAGGAAATCTCGAGGCCCAGCGGGCCGGAATCGAGGATATCGACCTCGGCCAGGCCATCCTGGACCTGAAACTGCAGGAGGTCACCTACCAGGCGGCCCTGTCGGTCACCGCACGGGTGCTCCAGCCGACGCTGATGGACTTCCTTCGATGAGCGCCGTTTCGACCGCCGGCACCGTGACCGCCGCCCTGAGCTTCGTGTCCCCGCCGCCCGGGCTGGACCCGCTGACCGAGTTCAGCCTGACCGAGATTCCCGGCGCCGACGGCCTGTTCTCGCTGCAGTCCGCAGAGGACCAGCGAACCCGTCTGTTCGTGCTCGACGCGTCCGTCTACCTGCCCGACTACTCCCCCGTGATCAGCGACGAGCACGCGGCAGCGCTCGACCTGACCGGGCCGGATGACGCGCTGCTGCTCGTGGTGACGAACCCCGGCGAGGACGGAACGACCGTGAACCTGATGGCGCCGATCGTCGTTAATGCCGCCACCGGTCGTTCGGCGCAGATCATCCTCGACGGCCAGGACTGGCCGCTCCGCGCCGAGCTGGGTGCCCGCTCGGCCTGACCGGACGGCTCACCCTGCCGGCTTGGCGACCGAGTGGCTGCACTGCGGGGTGTCGCCCGGCGGATAGCCTTCGGATATGACCCAGGGCATCGATCTGCATTCCGGCGCACACCACCTCCCCGCAGCACTCGACGTTGAGACGCTCCTGGCCGGCTGGATGCCGGTCGACCCGGCCCAGGCCCGGTTGCGAAGCGAATATATCGGCTTCGTGCGGGCGGGCCGCGGTTCTGCGCTCGACCGCGACGGCGGCGCCGAGCATCTGACCGCGAGTTGCTTCGTCTTCACTCCGGACCTGAGTCGCGTGCTGCTCTGCTTCCATAAAAAGGGCCGGTTCTGGGTGCAACTCGGCGGGCACATCGAGGCATCCGACCTCTCCGTGGCCGCGGCCGCCGTGCGCGAGGCCCGCGAAGAAAGCGGCATCGCCGAACTCAGTCCTCTCAGCGGCCGATTCGTCGCCGGGACCAGCGACCCGTTGCCGGTCGACCTGCACCGGCACGCGCTCAGTTCGCGGTTCGAGCGCTGCACCACGCACTGGGACATCGGTTTCGCGGCCGTCGCACAGGCCGATGCGATGCCCGTGACGAGCCACGAGAGCGAAGACGTCGCCTGGTGGCCGACGGATGCCCTGCCGCAGCAGGTCCCGCAGGATTTCGACGACCGCCTTGCCGTGGTGCTTCGCGAATTGGCACACCGGCTGGGCCCGCACTGAGTACGCGCCGGGCACGCGCCGAGCACGCGCCGAGCACGACGGCCGAGCACGCGCCGAGCACGACGGCCGAGTGAGGGACCGGGCGGCGCCTCCGCGCCGCCCGGGATCGGTGAGTGGGGTGACTGGGGTGGCTAGATCGTCTGCGAGATGCAGATGAAGTTGCCTTCGGAGTCGCGGAACCAGGCCGATTTCATGTCGTCGGCCGTGACGACCCCGTGCACCGTCTTCATGTCGGGGATGTCGAATTCCTCGAAGACGACTCCGCGTTCGCGGAGCGTGTTCATCTCGGCGTCGAGGTCATCCGTGATCCAGCCCATCTGGGTGTTCTGGGCCGTGCCGGCGTTACTGGTCTCGTAGATCTCGAAGACCGATCCCGACCCGACGTGGTACACGAGGACTCCCTCATGGGTTTCGTCGGGGTCGAGGCCGAGCGCGTCGTGGTAGAACGACTGAGCTCGTTTGAGGTCCGCCGCCGGTAACACGGTGTGCAGTTCTTTCAGCATTGTGAAACGCCTCCTTGGTGGTGCAGGTGATTCGTGGCGTGTGGAGGGGTAGACGTCGAAGCCGCCGCGTATCGGGCATCCCGCGCCGCACTGGATGTCGATCAGGGCGTGCTTCCGAGGCGGAGTGCCGACTGTCGGTGAAGCGGTGAGCGCGAATCGTGGCCGGAACTCCTCGCCCAGCAGAGGTAGGTTGACCACCCCGGCGGGCGTTGACTTTTCGCTTTTTCCGCCTTAAACATACGCCGAAGGCCCGCCCGAGTGAAGAGCCGTTTCCGACGGCCAGCCCCGGTGGTCGGCCCGGTGGTCGAGCTTGTCGAGACCCGGTGCGCCGACGTCCGGAGGTTCGCCGGGCATCCGTCGCGGTCGAATTCGCTAACTGCGGAGATTCTCCCGACACGCCGCTTCGGCAGGCGCCGCACCAGGCGTTTACCGAAAAATTGCCGCGCCTACGTGACGACGGATGCGTGCCGCCGGCCCAGTAGCGGATGCCCGCAGCGGGCCCAGGGCGCGTTGCTCTGCTCCTCCACAATGCGGGTGTGATCAAGTTATCCACAGGGCGCTGGCGAGTGCCGATCTGGGCCTCGAATGTCAGTGGTCACCCGTAACGTGTGTCTCATGAAGCCCTCCTATTGTGAGCAGCTAGAGAGCCTGGGTCGTCACTTCGATGCGATCCGG
>NZ_SOGD01000056.1:0-78185 GCF_004402345.1 Cryobacterium sp. TMT2-15-1
CCTCACGTCGGTCCCGGGCGAAGAGACGGGAACGACCGAACCCGCCGCTCACGGGCAGATCGAGGGCAACCCGGTGCCGATCTCGCAGGAAACCATCGATCGGCTGCTCTGCGAGACCGGCACCCGCGGCATAAAGTTCGACGACAACGGCCAGATCATCGACGTCGGCCGCGACGAACGACTCTTCACCGAGGCACAGCGGACCGCAATGGGGGTACGTGACGGCGGATGCCTCTGGGGCGGCTGCGACCGGTCACCGGCCTGGTCCGAGGCCCACCACATCAACGAGTGGCTGAAGGACACCGGGAACACCAACCTCGCCAACGGAGTACTGCTCTGCCACCCGCACCACCTGCTGCTACACAACCAGCACTGGAAGATCACCCGCACCGGAAACCANGTCGACCCGAAGCAGACACTGATCGCACTGCCGCGCAAGCGAGTGGGGCTGCAGGGCGTGGCTCTGGTCCCGGCTCTTGACAGGCTCGACCACCCGCGGGCTTGACTGTTGGGGACGGGAAAGAGGCACTCCGTGGCGGGCGATGGGGTTTGACTCGGGGGAGCAAACCCCAGCCAGATGCGAATCCGACTGGGGTTGCGTTGGTCCCCGGGTCCCCCTGAATCCCCCCGGTCAGTCGAGAACCGAATCTCACCCGGGGACTTGTACGATCGTACAGCACTCTCAGGTGAAGGCGTCCCAGCCCCGATGGTTACGCTGGCATATCGCACCATTCGGTCGAACGGTGACGATTCTCGGAGGTGCTGGTGGCTGGAAGTGATGCTCGCAAGATCGAGGCGCGTGAACGCATCCTGGCAGCGGCGGCAATCGAATTCGCCGACCGCGGCTACGCGGGCACCTCGATCGGCCTGGTTGCCGAAAAGTCGGGCACCGGCAAGGGGTTGGTGCAGTACCACTTCAAAGCCAAGTCGGATATGGCGCTCGCGCTCGTTCATTCCTCGTTTTCGCGGGCTCCGTTCGCCAACGTGCTGGGCGATGCGTCACCCGTGCGCGGGATCGAGGCCATCGTGGCGTCGATCCGCGGGGTTGCCGGCGCCTTCCGGAACGACGTGCGCGTGCGGGCCTCGGTGCGGCTCGTGCGGGAATATCACCTGATCCCGGCAATCCTGCCGACCCCGTACGTGGGCTGGGTCGCGCGCATCGCGATGCTGCTTGGCGAGGCCGAGGCTGCGGGGGAGATCCCCGCCGGGCTCGACCACGACCGCGAGGCCTGGCATCTGGTGGCGTACTTCAGCGGGGTTCAGGAGGTATCGAACCGGCTTGCCGAACGGGAGGACCTGCCGGAACGGATCGAGGAGATGCTTGCGCGGTCCCTGACTGCGCTGGGTGTGGTGGACCTCGACCGGTTCCTCTAAGACCCTGGCTGGCACCGGGTGCCCCGCCGCGGGATACAACAACCGTTCCGGCGCTGGTTTCGGTTGCGCCTGAGGGCCCTCCTTCGGCGGTGCGGTCCGCGCCGGTGGTCACGGCCGCCCCGACCCGCTGCATCGCGTGGCTGATCCGGCGTCTGACCCGGGTGCAGGACGACCACCTGTCCGAGATCATGAAGGAGGAGCAGCTCTGGAACAGCTACCCGAACGGTTCACCGGCGCCAGACGTATTCGTTTTCTGGCCGCCCCGGCGTACCGTAGCGCGGCGACCGTTCGAGCGAGCCGGTGTCGGCCAGATGCTCAAGGTAGCGCCGGGCGGTCACCCGCGAAATGCCGAGCTGCTCCATGACCTCGCTGGAGGAGACCGGAACGATCTGCAGCTTCAGGAACTCGATCACCGCGCCTAGGGTGCCCTCGGACAGACCCTTCGGCCGCGGCAGCTCGGTGGGCGTGCGCAGGCTCGCGAACGCCAGGTCCACGTCGGTCTGGCTGGTCATCGCGGACAGTCCGCCCAGTTGGAGCCGGAAGTCCCGATACTGCACCAGCTTCTGCGCGAAGGTTGAATAGGTGAACGGCTTGATCAGGTATTGAACAATGCCGGCCGCCACGGCGCCGCGAACAATGTGCAGTTCGCGCACCGCCGTGATGGCGATGATGTCCGTGGTCAGGCCGGCTGCGCGCATCCGCCGGCTCACGTCGAGGCCGTGCAGGTCGGGCAGGGTCATATCCATCAGCACCAGATCGATGGGCTGCCCGGCGGTGACGGCCGCAGCTAGGGCGCGCAGGGCGGAATGGCCGTCGCCGACGGTGCCCGCGTGCACGAAACCGGTCAGACGCCCGAGATAGGCGGCGTGCGCCTCGGCCGCAATGGTTTCGTCTTCCACGACGAGCACCCGGATGTCCCGTTCAGTCATGCGATCCGCCCGTCGCCGCGAGGTCGGGTTCGATGCCCGCAGCGGGCTCCTCCGGCTGCCGGGGGAGGGCGACCGTGAACACGGCCCCCTCGCGGCGGGTGATGCTGAGGCTGCCGCCGAGCCGGTTGACCGTCTGCCGCACCAACGCCAGTCCGAGGCCGCGGCCGAAACTGCCGGGCTCCTTGGTGCTGTAACCGCGGCGGAGGATGTCGGTCACGGCGTCCGGGTCGACGCCGGGCCCGGTGTCGGCCACCTCGATCGCCACCGACGAGGGCGTGGAGCCGACCGAGAGGTGCACCCGGCGGGGTGCCTCGCCGCCGGCGGCCGCGTCGAGCGCGTTATCGACCAGGTTGCCCACGACCGTGACCAGGTCCTGCGCCGTCAGGCCGGAATCGGCGAGGGTTCCGGCCGCCTCAACCGTGAGCAGCACGCCCAGCTCGCTGGCTTGGGCGAACTTGCCCATCAGCAGGGCGCTGAGCACCGGTTCGTCCACCGAGTCGAGCATGTCATCGGTGAGTTGCTGGCTGAGCTCCAGGTCTTTGGTGGCGAAATCGAGGGCCTCGGCGCCGCGCCCGAGTTCCATCAGGGACACGATGGTGTGAAGCCGGTTGGCGTGCTCATGGGTCTGGGCGTGCAGGGCATCCGAGAGGGTGCGCATCGACCGGAGTTCGCTGCCCATCGATTGCAGGTCGGTGTGGTCGCGGATGGTCGCAACCCAGCCCATCGGCGCGGGTTTGGTGCGGCCGCTGCCCGGTTTCAGTGCCGGCAGCTGGCTGACGACCAGCACGCGCGTGTCGGTGACGTGGATCTCGTCGGTGGCGGGGCGGCCGCTCTTCAGTAGCTCGGCGAGTGCCGGGGGAAGGTCGAGACGGTCAAGGCTCTGCGTGGCGGCGGAGGATGCTCGGCCCTCAGTCGGTGAGCGCGGCGGCAGGCCCAGCAGCCGGGCAGCCTGATCGTTGTAGAGCACGACCTCGCCCGTGAGAGTGACGAGTACGAGACCCTCCCGCACCGAATGCAGCACCGAGTCGTAGTAGACGAAGAGCTGGGCGAGCTGCTCCGGTCCCCAGCCGAGCGTGACCCGGCTCAGATAGCGACCGAGCAGCCAGGCGGCGAGGGTGCCCGTGGCTAGCAGCATCAGGGCCACCCCCAGCACGGCCGGCAGCCGCGCGCTCAGCGCGATGGAGAGGTTGCTCGTCTTCACCCCCGCAGCCACCAGGCCCTGAACGGCTCCCTGCTCGTCGGTGATCGGAACGACGGCCCGCACCGAGGGTCCGAGCGTGCCCGTGGTCACCTCGGTGAACGGTTCCCCGGCCAGGGCGGGCGTGACGCTACCGATGTAGGGGCGGCCGATCTCCAACTCGGTCGGGTGGGTCCAGCGGGTGCGGTCGGGCGCCATGATCGTGATGAAGTCGAGGGTGGCGTCGGCGGTGACCCGCTCGGCGTACGGCTGGAGCACCGCGCTGGGATCGGCTGAGCGGCTGGCCTCCAGTACGAGCGGGTTGTCGGCGATGGCGCTGGCGACGGACAGCATCCGTTCCTCGGCGGCGACGAAACCACGGTCGCGGGCGTCCACGAAGGCCGCGGTGCCCGCGAACACGGTTATCGCCATGATGACCAGGGCGTTCGCCAGGAACAGGCGGCGCGCAATGCTCCAGCCTTGCCCCATCGCATCCTTCTTCCATTTGCGCGACCGTGACCAATATGACCGCAACAGTGACGCGGGCGCCCCGGTCGTCCATTCTGAAACACACCACGGATGGTCCGGGCGCACCAGCGCCTCACCCCAGCCTAGTTACTAGACAAAGGAGTCTTTTATGGCATCACTGCCTCGCGCTCGCGCTGCACAGCCCGCGAAGAAGTTTGACAAGTCCCACTACTTGTACATGGCGGTCATCGTCGCGGTGATCATCGGCGTCATCGTCGGCCTGCTCTTCGGCGGCACAGACGGATTCGCCGTCTCGCTCAAACCGCTCGGGGACATCTTCATCGCCCTGATCAAGATGATGATCTCGCCGATCATCTTCTGCACGATCATCCTCGGCATCGGGTCCATCGCGAAGGCCGCCACTGTCGGCAAGATCGGCGGACTGGCCCTCGGCTACTTCCTGACCATGTCCACCTTCGCCCTGGCGATCGGCCTCGTCGTGGGCAACGTGATCAAGCCCGGCTCAGGGCTCGATCTCACCGCGACCACCTTCGTGCCGCCGGAAGCCGCCGAGTCGGACTTCTTCCTCGGCATCATCCCGACCACACTGTTCTCCGCACTGACCGCCGGCAACATCCTGCAGACCCTGCTGGTGGCCCTCATCGCCGGCTTCGCGCTGCAGAAGATGGGAGCCGCCGGCAAGCCGATCCTCGAGGGCATCGCGCACGTGCAGGCCCTGGTCTTTCGCATCCTGATCATGGTCATGTGGCTCGCGCCGATCGGCGCCTTCGGTGCGATCGCCGCCGTCGTCGGTGCCACCGGCTTCCAGGCCGTTATCAGCCTCTTCACCCTGATGGGCGCCTTCTACCTGACCTGTGTGCTCTTCATCGTCGTCATCCTCGGCGGGTTGCTCAAGATCGTCACCGGCATCAGCATCTTCAAGCTGATGCGCTATCTCGGCCGAGAGTACCTGCTGATCTTCTCTACCTCCTCCTCCGAGGCGGCGCTGCCGCGCCTGATCGCCAAGATGGAGCACCTCGGCGTCTCCAAGCCGGTCGTGGGCGTCACGGTTCCCACCGGATACTCCTTCAACCTCGACGGCACCGCGATCTACCTGACCATGGCGTCGCTCTTCATCGCCACGGCCATGGGTCAGCCGCTCGCCCTGGGCGAACAGATTGGGCTCCTCGCCTTCATGATTATCGCCTCCAAGGGTGCCGCCGGAGTGTCCGGTGCCGGGATCGCGACCCTGGCCGCCGGCTTGCAGGCCCACGCCCCGCAGCTGCTGGAAGGAGTCGGCTTCATCGTGGGCATCGATCGCTTCATGTCCGAGGCCCGCGCGCTCACGAACTTCACCGGCAACGCCGTCGCCACCGTGCTGATCGGATCCTGGACCAAGGAGATCGATCGTGCCCAGGTCGACCGGGTGCTCGACCGTCACGAGCCGTTCGACGAGACCACGATGATCGCGCACCACGGTGTGCCCAGCGCCGCCGAAACGGCCACCGCGACCGAGAAGTCCGCGCAGATCGCGGCGCTCAAGGCCTGAGTCCGGCCGGGTCGTCGAACGCGACCCGGCACGGATGCCCCGCGGCGACTGTCTCGCGGCCTGCGCTAGGGCCGGTTCCCCTCACTACCCGAATCCGTCGAGATCGCAGCTTCTGCGACGCAAGTACCCCCCCCGTGTTAGAGTAGCTTCTGGTCTTACGACCCTTCACCAGGACGCGAATGGACAGCCACGGCCCCATCGGTACGGCGCTTCGTATGGTGAGGCCATGACGGATGCGATCCCCATGATCGCTCCAGCCCACGCTTTCCATCGCGTCGAGGCCGGTCACGGCCTACCCGTCCGACACAGCGTGCATCCGTTCCGTCGGCCGTGATTCGGCCCCGCCCGGCGTGCACCGGGAGAATCCGTGACCGAAACTATTGCCGTGAAGGCAGATCGACTGTACAAAGCGTTCGGGCGTCGTCCGCACGAGCTCGTCAAGAAGCTGACCGCGGGAGCCAGCCGCGATGAGGTGTCCTCGCTGGGCACCGCCGCCGTTATCGACGCCTCATTCGAGGTCCACCGTGGCGAAATCTTTGTGGTGATGGGGTTGTCCGGTTCGGGCAAATCCACCCTGATCCGCATGCTCAACGGGCTACTCGACGCCACCTCCGGCAGCGTGACGGTGGCCGGCCAGGCCATCACCGGTATTTCCGCCGCCGCGCTGCGCGAGGTGCGCCGCACAAATATTTCCATGGTGTTCCAGCACTTTGCCCTGCTGCCGCACCGCACCGTGATCGACAACGTCGCCTACGGACTCGAGGTGCAGGGCATGGGCCGCGAGGAGCGGCTCGCCAAGGCGCGCACCATCATCCGCCTCGTCGGGCTCGACGGCTGGGCTGACAGCCTGCCGTCGGAGCTTTCCGGCGGAATGCAGCAGCGAGTCGGCCTCGGCCGGGCCCTCGCCGCCGACACCGACGTCCTCCTGATGGACGAGGCGTTCTCGGCCCTTGACCCGCTGATCCGCCGCGAAATGCAGGAGCAGCTGATCGAGCTGCAGGCCGAGCTCGGCAAAACCATCATCTTCATCACCCACGACCTTAACGAGGCCATGTTCCTCGGCGACCGCATCGCGGTCATGCGCGACGGTCGCATCGTTCAGATCGGCACGCCCGAGGAGATCCTGACCGACCCGGCAAACGACTACGTCGCTCAGTTCGTGCAGGATGTCGACCGCGCCCGGGTGCTGACCGCGGCCAGCGTGATGGAGCCCGTGCGCTCCGTGGTCACGATCACCGGCGGCCCCCGAGCCGCGCTCCGCACCATGCGCGACCTGCAGACCTCCGCCACCTTCGTGCTCAACCGCGACCGCACCTTCGCCGGTGTGGTGCGCGATCGCGACGTGCTGGGGCAGGTCAAGGCCGGCGAGACCGATCTGCGCGCGATAGTGCGCACGGATGCGATCTCCGTCAACCCGGACACCCCGCTGGTCGACCTGGTCGAACCCTCGGTCGGCAGTGACCTGGCCATCGCCGTGGTCGATGAGAAGAACCGTCTGCTCGGCGTCATCCCGCGGGTGACCCTGCTGGCCGCGCTCGGCAACGTGAGCACGAATACGGGGGACGTGCCCGTGATCGAGCCCGCGGCCACGATTTCCATCAGCGTGATCACCGAAACCCTCCGCGACACCGCTCTGGAAGGAGCCGACCTGTGAACGACTTCCGACTTCCTCTGGGCATGCTCGTCGAGGGGTTCATCGACTGGATCACCGACACGTTCGGGTTCTTATTCGACCTCATCCGGGCCGTCTTCGACGGTGCCTACGAACTGGTCGACTTCCTCCTGGTGGCGCCGCCCTTCTGGGTGATCATCGTGCTCTCGGCGGGGCTGGCCCTGGCCACCCGCGGTTGGAAATTCATGGTCGGTACCGTCCTCGGTCTGATCGTCGTCGTCGGCGTCGACCAGTGGGAGAACGCCATGGACACCCTCGCACTGGTGCTGGTCGCCAGTGTGCTCGCGATCGCTCTCAGCCTGCCGCTCGGCATCCTGGCGGCGAAATCCGCGGTGGCGTCCAACATCATCCGGCCGATTCTCGACTTCATGCAAACCATGCCGGCCTTCGTGTACCTGATTCCCGCGCTGATCCTGTTCCGCGTGGGCGTCGTGCCCGGAATCGTGGCCACCATCATCTTCGCGATGGCTCCGGGAGTCCGCCTCACCGAGCTGGGCATCCGCGGGGTCGACCGAGAAGTGGTCGAGGCCGGACAGGCCTTCGGCGCCTCGCCCTGGCGCATTCTCCGGCAGATCCAGCTTCCGCTGGCGATGCCGACGATCATGGCGGGTATCAACCAGGTCATCATGCTCTCGCTGTCGATGGTCGTCATCGCCGGTATGGTCGGGGCCGGGGGGCTGGGAGCGGATGTCGTCGCCAGTCTGAACCGCATCGACGTCGCACTCGGTTTCGAAGCCGGCCTCGCCGTGGTGATCCTCGCCATCTTCCTCGACCGCCTGACCGCCGCACTCGGCACCGGCGACACCCCGCTCGGTCGAAGCATGTCGGCCCGCAAGCGCCGTGCCCAGCAAGCCCTGGCCGCCTGAGTCCGTGCGCCGCGCACAGAACCTCCTGATTTCTCATTCTGCCCCGGTCGCCCACCAGGCGACACGAAAGGAAACAATATGAAAAACCGATCACTGTCCCTGCTCGCACTCGGAGCCGTTGGGCTCCTCGCACTCAGCGGCTGCGCCTCGGCCGAGGCCGCCGTCGTCGGCGACGGGAACAAGGACCAGAAAGACATCACCATCGCCGTGTTCAACGGCTGGGATGAAGGCGTCGCGGTCTCCGAACTGTGGAAGGCCATCCTCGACGAGAAGGGCTACAACGCGGAGTTGGAATACGCCGACGTTGCCCCCGTCTACTCGGGTCTCTCCACCGGAGACTACGACATCAACATGGATGTCTGGATGCCGGAGACCCACGCGTCCTACGTGAAGGAGTACGGCGATGACATCGTCGACCTCGGCGCATGGAACGAGGAATCCCGCCTGACCATCGCCGTCAACAAGGATGCCCCCATCGATTCCCTCGACGAGCTGGCCAGGAACGCCGACAAGTTCGGCAATCGCATCGTCGGAATCGAACCCGGAGCAGGCCTGACCAAGGCCACCACCGAGAAGGTCATCCCGGCCTACGGCCTCGACGACATGGAATACCTGACCTCATCGACCGCGGCCATGCTCACCGAGCTGACGGCGGCCACCAAGGCGGGCGAGAACATCGTCGTCACCCTGTGGGAGCCGCACTGGGCCTACGGTTCGCTGCCGATCAAGACCCTCGAGGACCCCAAGGGAACCTTGAAGAACACCGAGTCGCTGCACAGCTACGTCAAGTCCGACTTCGCCGCGGACTTCCCGCAGGCCACCGAGTGGATCAAGGGCTTCGACATGGACCTCGACAAGCTCTACTCGCTTGAGAAGGCCATGTTCGTCGACTACGACGGCAAGGACTACGAGCCGATCGTGGCGAAGTGGATCTCCGAGAACCAGGAGTACGTGGATTCTCTGACCACCGCATAACACAGAACACAAACTGCCCTGGTGCCGTCGCCGAGCTCGACGGCGATTGTCCCGGCAACGGTTGCCGACTACGGGGTTGTCTGTGTCAGGAATCCAGTGAGCTCGCGGGTGATTTCGGCGGCAACGGCATCCGTTGACTTGGTGGCAACACCGTCGCCGCTCTGCACGCCGTAGTCGCCGAACCGCGCATGGTTGGCTCCGTCGATTTCGACGAAACGGGTGTCGGGCACAAGCAGATCCGCCCTGTCGGCGATCTTCTCCGGGGTGCTGAGGCGGTCGGCGCTGCCGCTGAGGCTGAGGGCCCGCAGATCGGTGCGCTCCGGCGCGACCGCGCAGTAGCTGCCGAACAGTACGAGCCCGGCCACCGCGGGATCGTCCGCCAGCATGCAGGCTCGCACGCCGCCGATCGAGTGGCCGCCCACGAACCAGGTGGAGACCTCGGGGACGGCGTCGGTGAAGGTGGACAGCATCCGGCGGTCGAAGATGGCGAGGTTGAGCACCGGCTTGGTGATCACAACGGTCACCCCGGTGTCTTCAACCGTGCCTGCCAGCTTGTAGAGGTAGGCATAAGGGTCGACCCGGGCACCGGGAACGAAGACCAAGCCGATGTCCCCGGCGTCGTCGGCGGGCGCGAGGACGACCGACGTGGGGGTGTCGGTGACGGTCACGTTCGGGCTGGCGAAAACCTCGTCTGCCGCGGCCCGATCGGCCACGCGCACAGTGTTCGCCCAGGCCAGGAACACGATCACGACGAGTACGAACGCGGTCAGGCTCCACCAGCCGCCGGCCCGGATGCCGCTCCGCAGCCGTCCTCGTCGTCGTGCCTCGGTCGTACCGCTGGGCTGGGTCATCGCGTTCCGCTCCTCGCCTGTCCGGTCGGGGTGAGACCGGAAACCGCTGATGGTCTCAACCTAGCCGCAACCGCACTGCCGGGACCGAACCGCTCCGGCCTCAGTCGTCGAGACCGCGGGCGGCCAGAGCCTCGCCGATCGCATCCGCGGCGTAGAGCGAGCGCACGACCACCGGCACGGCCAGGGCGAGCAGCGAACCCTGGGTGCCGCGCGCCCGACGTGCCTCGATCACCTCGGACACGATCTCGGTGACGAGCGGGATGCACCGCAGGGTGAGGGCGAGGAGGAGGCCGACCCGGTCGGCGTCGACCCAGCGACGGAACGGTCGCAGAAGCTTCTGAAAGCCCTCGAGCACGGCCGTGACCGTGGTCGTCACGGTGAACAGTGCCGCCAGCGCCACGGCGATCAGCAACCGCCCGGCCATCAGGCCGGCCGTGGTCCAGTCGGCGAACAGCGCCTGGAGTGGAACGGCGATCACCAAAATCCACAGAATCGGGCCGATCTGCTGCCACGCGGCGCCCAGCGGCACCCGCGCCACCAGGAACAGCGCGGCGACCCCGAGAAGGCAGGCACCCAGCTGCCAGAGCTCGCCGAGCGAGCCGACGAGCAGCACGGCGAGCGAGAGAAGCACGAGCTTGAGCAGCATCGGCGCGCGGTGGATCAGCGAGTGGCCAGGGTGATAGAGCCCGATCATGCCGGCCCGATCATGCCAACAGCTCCCGGTACGCGCCGAGCGCGGCATCCGGTTCACCGTCGGCGACCACCCGGCCGTCCTCGATCACAATCACGCGGTCGAAGGCGGCGAGCAGGTCCAGCTGGTGGGTGACCACGATGACCTGCTGGCTCAGGCCGAGCAGAAGTTCGGTGATGCGCCGGGCATTGCGTGCGTCGAGCAGTGTGGTCGGCTCGTCGGCGACCACGATCTCAGGCTCCGCCACGAGCACGGCCGCCAGCGCCAGCAACTGCTTTTGGCCGCCGGACAGCCGGTGCGCCGGATGGTCGGCGTGCTGGTCGAGCCCGAAGCGCTCGAGCGCCGCCCGCGTGCGGGTCGAGATCTCGAGCGGGGTCAGCCCGCGGCGGCGCAGGGTGAAGGCGACGTCTTCGGCCACGGTGGGCATCACGATCTGGTTGTCCGGGTTGGTGAAGATGAAGCCGACCTGCCGGCGCACCGCCTTGGTGTTCCGGGCCACGTCGAGGCCGCCGACGCTGACGATTCCGGTGTCGGGCTTGATCAGTCCGTTGATCAGGCGCACGAGGGTGGACTTTCCCGACCCGTTCGCCCCGACAATGCCGATGCGCTGTTCGGTGAGGGACAGACGGATGTCCCGCAGCACCATCCGTTCACCGAACGCATGCGAGACACTGTCGAAGTCGATCCTGCTCATGATGCGGGCGTGACTGCTCCGGCGGTGACGTCGTCGGCCTCGGGCGCGGGAGCGGCGCGGCGGCGCGGCGGGATCAGACCCGGGTAGGCCCTGTGAACCTGGCGGGCCACCAGTACGGTCACGACCACCTTGATCAGGTCGCCGGGCAGAAACTTCGCGGCGTCGACGAGAGCAACCCACAGCGGCAGGCCCAGGTTGATCGCGGTGACAGGCACGCCGATCAGGTAGACCACGACGATGCCGCCGAGCGTGGTGGCGCCGAGCGCCGCCCAGAGCCGGTAGCGGGGGAGGAGCAGGCCGGTCAATGAGCCGATGACCAGGGCGCCGAGCAGCCAGCCGTAGAGGTAGCCGGCGGAGGGTGAGGTGGTGAACCAGACGATGCCGCCGCGCCCGCCAGACAGCAGCGGGAGGCCGGCGGCGGCGAGGGCGAGCAGGAGGAGCACGGAGAAGAAGCCCTTGCGCGCGCCGAGGATCGCCCCGGCCAGCATCACCCCGAGGGTCTGGAAGGTGATTGGCACGGCCACCGCCCCGATGCTCAGGGCGCCGGGCAGTCCGAGTGCGGCGATCAGGGCGGCGAAGATGGCGATTTGCGACAGGTCGCGCGCGCTCATGATGCGGGTTGTCGGGGTGCGGGCGATGCGGGGGCTGGAAGTCATGTTCTTCAATCTAGAATTCCGCGGCAGGGCGAGTCCGAAGAAGACCTACAAAGAATGCGGCGGAACTCTATCAGGATGCGTCCGGCGAGCCCCCCGGCGCAGGGGTGCGCCGGGAAGACCCCGGCGGGACGCATCCGCTCCTCCGCGATGAGAGTGAGGTCGAGTCTCCGTTGAGCTGTGCAGCTTCGTGCGCTTGAACGGGAACACGACACTGTCGTCGAGCGTAGAGCGTCGAGCGTCGTCCTCTCGGCCCTGCCCGACGCCGACGTGTGGGGACTTCGACCGGCTCTATCACCGGGGGGCTCACGCCGGGCGGGTGGCCTGGGTCAGGCGACGAGGCGGGCGTTGTCCGTCGAAGCAGCGGCGGAGAAGCGCGGAAGGGAGGCCGTCGGCGCCCGCTCCGGTTCGGCCCAAACGGAGATCGGGGCGGGGATGAAGGGGAGCGCGGTGGGCTCGGCGATGACCTCGCCGCGAAGAACGGCGGTCTCGGTGCGGAGCACGGAGGCCAGGGACGAGGCAATCTGGTTCGCCTTCAGATCGTGGAAGATCACGTCGGTGTCGTCACTGCTGCGGGGAACCAGAGTCCACTGGCCTTGGGCGCCGACGAGACGGGCGATTTGGGTGTGCAGGAGCTCGAACACCTGAGCGTCGCTGAGCTCGGGAACGGGCGGGGGGATGACCGGTGCGACCGGTGCGACGCGACGTCGTCGACCAAACATCGGGAGCCCCTTTCGGCTAACGTGCCCGTGAACTCTTCAGTTTGCCGTGCGGCGCCCTGCGGCCCGCGCTGACACGCCGACAGTGGAAGACTTAGTCCTCGATTCGGCGATCGTCGGCATCCTGGATGACGGTTCCGATGGCTACCGCGGCGCTGAGCAGCCAGCCGACCCACATCAGCACTAGGCGCCAGTCGCGCGGACCGGTGCGGGTGGCACTCAGAATGTTCCAACCGCCGGCGAGCACGCCGATGATGGCACTGCTGAAAATGAACTTTCGCATGAAGACCTCCGCGTCTAACGCTACCCGGAAGTCGCCCTGCTGCGCGTTTCCCGACAATCTGACCGATCGGACAGGCTCTGACCGATCGGTCAGGTACCGTAATTGGGTGACTCCAGAGCCCGTTCTGCCCCAGCCCCCCCACAACCGCCAGAGCACCAGCGTAGAACTGCGCGCGACAGCGCTGGAACAGTTCGCCTCGGTCGGGTTCGCCGGCACCTCGCTGCAGCAGATCGCCGACGCGGCCGGGTACTCCAAATCGAGCGTGCTCTACCACTTCGCCTCCAAGGAAGCGCTCCTCGACGAGGTGCTCACCCCGGCGGTGAACCGGTTGGAGGGCATTCTCGAGCGGTTCCTCGCCACCGAGGAGAGCGCCCTGACCCGGAGCCGGTTCGTGAACGACTTCATCGACTTCATCCTCGAATTCCGCCTCGAGCTGCACACCTTCATCAACCAGTCTCAGTCGCTGCGCGGCATCCCCGTGATCGACCGTGCAGGAGTGGTGATCGTGCGCCTCTCCGACACGCTGTGCCACGGCGATGCGAGTACGGAGGACCGCATCCGCTTCGGTATCGCCCTCGGCGGCGCCGCCTACACCCTGGTGGCCGGCATGACGTTCCTCGGAGAGGAGATAGCCCCGGTGGAAGAGGTCCGACCGGCTCTTTTGACCGTCATCACCGAGCTGCTTGCCCCTGTCACCGTTCGCACCGCCCCGTCCCGGAAGTAGCACCCATGGCAACCCTGCTCTATCGAATCGGCCACTTCGCCTACCGGCGTGCGGGCCTGATGCTCGGCATCTGGGCCATCCTGCTGGTCGGGATCCTCGGCTCCGGGTTGGCCCTCGGTGGCCAGACCCAGGAGTCGTACGCGATTCCCGGCACGGAATCACAGGACACCATCGACAAGCTCGGCGAGGTGTTCCCCCAGGCGGCCGGCGCCGCGGTACAGGTTGTCTACACGGCCCCGGACGGGGCATCCGTCACCGACGAGCCTTACCGCACGGCCATCGTCGACATGGCGGCCGAACTCGCGGACGTGCCCGGCGTCGACTCGGTGCTGACGCCCTATGACGAATATGCGTCGGGCGCGATCTCCGACGACGTGGAGAGTGCGTTCAGCCAGATTCAGTTGTCCGCCTTATCAACCGACGTCACCGCGGAAACCCTCGACGACGTGACCGGGACGCGGGATATCGCCGAGGAGGCCGGCCTCGAGGTCGCTTTCGGCGGCCAGGTGTTCCAGGACAACACCTTCGGCATCACCATTTCCGAGGTGCTCGGCCTGATCTTCGCCGGCGTGGTGCTGATGATCACCTTCGGTTCGCTCGTATCCGCCGGGATGCCGCTGCTGATGGCCCTGGTCGGCGTCGGCGCCGCCATCGGCGGCATCACCGTGATTTCCGCATTCGTGCCCGTCTCGAGCACGGCCCCCATGCTCGCCCTGATGCTCGGGCTCGCCGTGGGCATCGACTACGCGCTCTTCATCCTGTCGCGGCACCGCACGCAGCTCGCCAACGGGGTCGAACCACACGATTCGGCCGCCTCGGCCGTGGCCACCGCCGGCAGCGCCGTCGTCTTCGCCGGGATCACCGTGATCATCGCCCTGCTCGGGCTGCTCGTGGTCGGCATCCCGTTCCTCAGCGTGATGGGGCTGGGCGCCGCCTTCGCCGTGCTGGTCTCTATCTTCGTGGCGGTCACGCTCCTCCCCGCCGTTCTCGGCCTTGCCAAGGGGCGCCTCACTCCCAAGACAGGCAGCCGCGCGTACCGCCGGGCCACCCGGCCAGACACCGGCCGGCCCACCCTCGGCCACCGCTGGGTCAACCTCGTGCTCAGGGCGCCGGTCGTGGCCGTGCTCCTCGTGGTGGGCGTGCTCGGCACGCTGGCGATCCCGGCCCTCAGCCTCGATCTGAACCTGCCTGACGGGGCATCCGAGCCGGCCGGTTCGACGCAGCGAGAGGCGTTCACCATGCTCGAGGAGGGCTTCGGTCCGGGCTACAACGGTCCGCTCATCGTCGTCGTCGACATCACCCAGACGACGGATATCTTCGGTGACCTCGACACTATCGGCGCGGCCCTGCGCACCCTGCCCGACGTGGCCTTCGTCGGCACGGGCACTCCGAACCCGACCGTCGACACCGCCATCATCCAGGTCATGCCGGACAGCGCGCCGAACGCGCCCGAGACCAAGGCGCTCGTGCAGGCCATCCGCGATCTGGCACCATCGATCGACGACAACTTGGGCACCCCCATCGCCGTGACCGGCGCGACCGCCGTGTCGATCGACATCTCCAACCGCCTCAGCAACGCGCTCGTGCCGTTCGCCCTGATCGTGGTGGGGCTCTCGATCTTCCTGCTGACCATGGTGTTCCGGTCGATCTTCGTGCCGATCAAAGCTGCCCTCGGGTTCCTGCTGTCGGTGGCCGCATCGATCGGCGCGACCGTGGCGATCTTCCAGTGGGGCTGGTTCGCCGAGCTGCTCGGGGTGGAAACCCCCGGGCCGATCCTGAGTTTCCTGCCCATCCTGCTGATGGCCGTGCTCTTCGGGCTGGCCATGGACTACGAGGTGTTCCTCGTCTCGGGCATGCGGGAGGAGTTCGTGAAGACCGGCCTGGCCCGCGAATCCATCGTGCACGGGTTCTCCCACGCCGCCCGCGTGGTCACGGCCGCCGCCCTGATCATGTTCTTCGTCTTCTTTGCCTTCGTGCCCGAGGGCACCGGGGCGATCAAGGGCATCGCGTTCGCCCTCGCCGTCGGAGTCTTCCTCGACGCGTTCCTGGTGCGGATGACATTGGTCCCGGCCGCGATGGCCCTCGCCGGCGATGCCGCCTGGTGGCTGCCACGCTGGCTCTCCCGCATTCTGCCCGACGTCGACATCGAGGGTGAGGGTCTGCGCCGACACCTGGCCGACAAGGAATGGGCCATCAGCCAGCCGCACGCCATCACAGCCGAGGGAGCCGTCTTCGGGCTGCCGGAGAGCCCCTTCAGACCGCTGGACCTCACCATCGACGCCGGCGCGGTGGTGGTACTGACCGGCTCCGCCACCCACCGCCGCGTCGTCGCCGCCACCCTGGCCGGCCGGCTCGACCCGGTGTTCGGCCGCCTCCAGGTCATGGGCTCCCCGCTGCCGTCCGAGCGCAGCCGCGCCCTCCGCGCGGTGGCGCTCGCCGACGTGGGCGACAGCCGCGACAGTGGGCTCACCGTGGGGGAGTTGCTGGCCGAACGGCTGGACCTGGCGCATCCGTGGTACCGCGCCGCGTCGCGCCGCTCGCTGCTCGCGGGGTGGATCGCGCGCCTGAACGGTGCGCTCGGCACTCCGCCGAGCGGCCGGGACTCCGGCCCGATCGTGGCCGGCACGACGGTATCGTCCCTCTCCGCCCTGGGCCGCGCCGCGGTGCTCGTGACGGCGGCGCTCACCGAAACCCCGGGAGTTGTCATCGTCGACCTCGGCGAGGGACTGCCTGTCGACCCGGCGGGGCGGGACCTCGTGCAGGTGCTGGCGATCCTCGCTCCGGCATCGACCGCCCTCATCGTCGGTGCCGCCTCCTTTCCTGAGGCGATCCCGGTCTACCGCGGGGCCCGCCCGGTGCAGACCCTCGAACTCGATTCCCGTGACCGAAAGGCCCTGCAGCGATGAGCACCAGGCTCGAGAAACTGTTCAGCCGCACGCCCGGGCAGCGCCGATGGGCTCTCGGGGCCCTGATGGCGGGTCTGATCGTGGTGCCGTTGGCGGTTGCCGGACTCTTCGCCGGCGCCCTCGCCACCGCCGATCAGCGCGTGGACACGCTGCCGGCGATCGTCGTCAACAATGACGAGATCGTCACCACCACCCTGCCCGACGGCACCGAGCAGCCGGTGCTCGCCGGCCGCCTGCTCGTGACCGAACTCATTAAGCCTACCGATGCTGGGTCCGAGGCCACCGGGTTCGACTGGACCATCTCCAACTCTGCGGATGCCGCGGCGGCCCTGGAGTCCGGCGACGCCTACGCGGTGCTCACGATCCCGAAGGACTTCTCGGCGTCGGTGACCTCGCTGGGCGGGGCGGTTCCCACCCAGGCCGACTTGGGCATCCGCACGGATGACGCGCACTCGTTCCTGGCCGGATCGGTGGCCCAGTCGGTGGGCACCGCCATGTCGGGCGTCTTCGGCCGCGAGATCACCTCGCAGTACCTCAACGGGCTCTACACCAACCTGGCCGTGCTGGGCGAGTCCCTCACGCAGGCGGCGGATGGCGCCGCGCAGGTTTCGACCGGGGTCACCGGCGTGGCCACCGGACTCGATTCGCTGGCCGGCGGCACGGCCGCCGCGGCATCCGGGGCCTCGTCCGCCGCGACCGGCGCCGCCAGCTTCTCCTCCGGCGTGACCGAGTACACCCAGGGCGTCACCGGACTGAGCCACGGCCTGACCCGGCTGAGCACGGGCGCGGCCGGGCTGGCTCCGCTCGCGACCGGCCTACCGGCCTACGCGGCCGGGGTGCAGGCCAGCGCCGACGGTTTCAGGCAGCTGAACGCGGCCATGCAGAGCGACTCGCGGGTCGCCGACTACGCGCCAGCCCTGCTGCGGCTCCAGAGCGGACTCGACGCCCTCGCCGCGCAGAGCACCGGCATCAGCCAGGCGGGTCCGGGCCTCGAAAGCGTGCTCGATGGAGTGTATCAGAGCGCCAACGGTGCAAGCCTGCTCTCCGCCGGCGGAAGCGACCTCCGCGGCGGTGCCAGCGACCTCGCCACCGGCGTTGCCGGCATCTCCACCGGCCTATCGCAGCTGGCCACCGGAACAACGGATGCCGCGGCGGGCGCCCGCCTGCTCGAATCGGGCGCGGTCGAACTCGCCAGCGGACTGCGGGACGCCGCGGACAGCGCGGCCCCGCTCACCGACACCGACCCGGTGACGACCGCGGCGGTCGTCTCCGAACCGGTCGGCATCACCGCGGAGCGCGACAACGCCTTCGCGTCGATCGGCCCGGTCATCGGCATGGTCTTCGTGCCGATCGGCCTGTGGATCGGTGCCCTGGCGATCTTCCTGGTGATGAAGCCGCTGTCCGCGCTCGCGCTCGCGTCGACCGCGTCGACCGGCAACCTCGTGGCCCGCAGCCTCGGCCGTGCGTTCGGCATCGCCGCAGCGCAGGCCGTGGTCGTGGTGTTGTTGCTGCACACCACTCTCGGCGTCTCGTGGTCGATCCTGCCGTCAACCCTGGCCTTCGCGGTGTTCCTCGCCTTCGTGTTCGCGGCGGTGCACCACTTCCTCACGGCGGCGTTCGGCCGGGTCGGAATCGTGGTCTCCCTGGTACTTCTGGCGCTGCAGCTCACCGTGGTGGGTGGGCTCTACCCGATTGAGCTGGTGTCGGCCCCGTTCCAGGTGATCAGCCCGTACCTGCCGCTCACCTGGGCGGTGCGGGGCATGCAGGCCATCGTCTCCGGGGGAGGCGGCAGCGCCGGCGGGCCCGCGGCCATCCTGCTGATCGTCGCGCTGGTGAGCGTTCTGACCTCGTACTGGACCGTCGCCAGTCGGCGCGGCGCCCGCTCGTTCGGCCTGGCGCAGGCCCGCAGCTGACGCGGGCCATCTGTGCGCGTGTGGCTGACTCAGGACATCCGTCGCCCACATTCTTCAGTCGCCGCGGACCAGTGCGGAACAGGTGCGGATACCCGGCTCGGCCCGGTCGGATTTCCTGAGTTGGCCACATCTCCCGCCTGATGCGCCGAAGTGCCTGTGCGGTTCGGGCATGCACCTCGCGCCGTGTTCTGTCGTGCAGCGCGAACGAATTCGACGGAGATTTTGTCAAGATCGATCCCGGATGCCCTGGGGCGACCAGGATCAGGGGAGAGGCGGGCCCTGGCCGATACTCAACCAGGCGTCGGTTCCTCCGCGAGCGTTCGGGCCGGGGCCTCGGTCCGTGGCGCGGGCGTCCTTCATCGCTTGAAGCTGGCGGTCGACAGCCGCTCTGGTCGCCCCCGCCGAAAGCTGCCGCTCGAGGTCCGCGTCGAGCGGGGCCGTGACATCGTTCAGAGCCCCGCTGGAGAGCAGCTCGTCGGTGGCGGCGGCGCGGGCCTGCATCTGGGTGACCCGGTCCTTGGCCCGGTCGAGGTTGGCACCGACCGTGCCCAGTTGCGAGCCGATGCCCGACGCGGCCTCGTTGGCCTTGACCCGAGCCTCGGAGGCAGCGTAGGTGGCCTTGATGGTCTCCTTCTCCGTGCGGAAAGCGGCGACACGTTCGGCGAGGCGTCGCTCGTTGTCCTGCAGTTGCGCCTGCTGCTGCGCCAAAGTGAGGTACTGGTCACGGATGGCTGCCACCTGGCCCTCAAGGAGCGACCGGCGTTCCAGCGCCGTGCGGGCCAGATCTTCCCGGCCCTGGTTCAGCGCCTCCTGGGCCTGATCGGCCAGCCGCTGGTAGCGGCCGCCCATGTCCTGCCCCTGCAACTCAATCCGCTTCTTCGCCGTTGCGACCTCGGCCAGCCCCAGACGCACCTGCTGGAGCGACTTCACCTGCTGCTCGTAGCTGTCGTCGAGGGCCTCGCGGGGGTCTTCGATCCGGGTCAGGGCCCGGTTTGACTTGCTGCGGAGGATGATGCGCAGCCGCGAGGTGAGGCTCATGATTCGGTCCTTCTGTTGAAAGTATTCATGGGCAGGGGCCGGCGCGGATCGGGGAGCCCGCCGTTGCCGTTGAGGGACTGGCCGTTGAGGGAGCGCAACTCAGCGACCCCAGCCCGGAGCGCGGCTAACTCGCGGTCGACCTCGGAGCGAAGAACCGTAAGGGTGTCATCGGTGAGCTCTCCGAGACCGGCAGCGACTGCCGAGCGCAGCCGGCGCACCAACCCGGCCACCTGGTCGACGCGGCGGCCGGCCACCGACAGCGCCTCGGCGAGCACGACAGGATCGGTCTCGCTCGTCAGCAGCCGCAGCTGTGATTGCAACGTGACGCTTTCGTCCTGAATGCCACGGAAAAGTCGTGGAAGCTCGCCGAGCGGGCCCTGGCTGCTCCGGGCCAGGTCGACGGCTGCCTGACCACTGTCGAGAGATTCCTTCAGCCGCAACTGCAGCTTCCTAAGCTCGTGTTGCGGTCCCCAACTCAGGATGGTGCGAGAACGTAACACCGCGCCGGTCAGCCTGCGGCTACGGCAAATGCGCCGGTACAGCCTCCGCACCAGAACGAAGAACGAGACGGAGACAGCGAGGCTGATGGTCGCGAGTGAGATCAACACCCAGCTCAGCAGTGAATTCAGGTCCATGGGTCCGCCTCTTTCAAACAGTCAGCCGGGGTCGCGCCACACCCGGACACGATCCACGGGATAAAGTACGCGAGTTACCTCAAAGTTGTCCCCATGTCGGGCGATCGTGGCCGAGGGGCCAACCCGGCCACCGCTTTCG
Organism: Cryobacterium sp. TMT2-15-1; assembly: GCF_004402345.1. Lineage (NCBI taxonomy): Bacteria > Bacillati > Actinomycetota > Actinomycetes > Micrococcales > Microbacteriaceae > Cryobacterium > Cryobacterium sp. TMT2-15-1. The sequence continues at coordinate 20,257 of NZ_SOGD01000056.1, forward strand.
GCCCACTGGTAGCCTTCGGAGACCACCAAGGCGTCGCTCTGCGCTCGCCGGAACGGAAGATCCCATTACCTCTGCAGCCGAACCCACGGCATCCGCCACCCCGGACTCCACCTATTCGCTGGTCGTGGTCTCCAACCGCCTCCCGGTCGAGATCGAGGTTTCCGAGGACGGAACGGAGGGCTGGCGCACCTCGCCCGGCGGCCTGGTCACCGCCCTCGAGCCCATGATGCGCAGCTCCGACGGCGCCTGGGTGGGCTGGCCCGGCATCGCCGACCGCACCTTCGATCCGTTCGAGAACGACGGCATCTCCATCGTGCCGGTGCGGCTCAGCGAGTCGGAGCTGGAGGAGTACTACGAGGGCTTCTCCAACGACACGATCTGGCCGCTGTACCACGACGTGATCGCGCCACCGCGCTACCACCGCGAATGGTGGGAGGCCTACGTTCGGGTGAACCGCCGCTTCGCCGACGCCGCCGCATCCGCCGCCGCGCCCGGCGCCACGGTGTGGGTGCACGACTACCAGTTGCAGCTCGTGCCACGGATGCTGCGCGACGCGCGGCCCGACCTCGTGATCGGGTTTTTCAACCACATCCCTTTTCCGCCCTACGGGATCTACGCCCAGCTACCCTGGCGCAAGCAGATCCTCGACGGACTGCTCGGCGCCGACCTGATCGGTTTCCAGCGCCTCGCCGACGCCGGTAACTTCTCCCGAGCCGTGCGGCGCCTCTACGGCTATCCGACCCGCGGCGTCGCCATCGACGTGCCCGCACCCGAGGGCAAGCATCGCCGGGTGATCGCCAAACACTTCCCGATCTCCATCGACGCCGCCGCCTACGAGGAACTGGCGCGGCGGCCCGAGATCCAGGAGCGGGCGCGCCAGATCCGGGAAGACCTCGGCAACCCCCGGACGATCATGCTGGGCGTGGACCGGCTCGACTATACCAAGGGCATCGCCCACCGCATCAAAGCGTTCGGCGAGCTGCTCGCCGACGGCAGCCTGAGCGTGGAGGACGTCACCCTGGTGCAGGTCGCCAGCCCCTCCCGGGAACGCGTCGGCGCCTACATCGCCCTGCGCGACGAGATCGAACTGGCCGTCGGCCGCCTCAACGGCGACTTCTCCACCATCAGCCACACCGCCATCAGCTACCACCACCACGGTTACCCGCGCGAGGAGATGGTGGCGCTCTACCTCGCGGCCGACGTGATGCTCGTGACCGCGCTCCGTGACGGCATGAACCTCGTCGCCAAGGAATACGTGGCCGTGCGCTTCGACCGCGACGGCGTGCTCGTTCTGAGCGAGTTCGCCGGCGCCGCCGACGAGCTCAAACAGGCCGTCCTGATCAACCCGCACGACATCGACGGCGTGAAGGCCGCCATCCTCCGGGCCGTCGCGATGCCCCGCCAGGAACGGCTGCGACGCATGCGCGCGCTCCGCCGCAAGGTCTTCGACAACGACGTCGCCGCCTGGTCCTCTTCCTTCCTCCGAACCCTGACCGAAGGGGCCGCCGTTCGTCCCGGGATCCCCGACACCCTCGCCGGTGCTTTGAAGGATCTCAGCCGCGCCGACAACATCCTCGTGGCCCTCGATTTCGACGGGACGCTTGCCCCACACGTCGACAATCCCGAAGACGCGCGCGCCGTGGCAGGCACCCGCGAGGCCGTGCAGCGCCTGCTCGACCTCGACGGGGTGCGGGTCGCGTTCGTCTCCGGCCGGGCCCTGGTCAGCCTGCGGCACGTGTCGCAGCCGCAGACCGATGTGCTCCTCACCGGCTCGCACGGGATCGAGGTGCAGCTGGACACCCCCGAGATCGAACTCGACCTCGTCACCGAGGAACTCGAGCAGCTCGACGTCCTCGCCCGGGTGCTTGAGCGCATCTCCGGGAGCATCGACGGAACCTGGATCGAACGCAAGCCGGCCGGTCTCGCCCTGCACACCCGGCTGGCGACGCCCCGGAAAGCGGCGGCCGCCCTAAAGGCCGCACGCGAGGAGCTGGGCACGCTGCTGCCCGGCCTGACCGTGCGGGACGGCAAAGACGTGATCGAATTCGCGGTGCGTGCCAGCACCAAGGGCGACGCTCTTGAGCGGTTGCGCCGGCACGCGGGGGCCGACCGGGTCTTCTACGCCGGCGACGACACCACCGACGAAGACGCCTTCGCCGTGCTGCGGCCCGGCGATGTCGGCCTCAAGATCGGGGCAGGCGACTCGCTCGCCGGCTACCGGGTGCGCGGCCCCGAAGACGTGCCGCTGGTGCTGGGCCTGATCGCCGCTGCCCGCGCAGCCGTCGCCGCGGAGCGTGAGGCCGCCGCCGGAGCGTGACCCTCGGGCGACGTTCCGCCTTCAGCGGACGTTCTAGACTCAGTGCATGACTGAGATTGACATGAAGCCTCGCAGCCGAGACGTCACCGATGGTATCGAAGCCACCACCTCGCGTGGGATGCTCCGGGCCGTCGGTATGGGAGACGCTGACTGGGAGAAACCCCAGATCGGCATCGCAAGTTCGTGGAACGAGATCACGCCCTGCAACCTCTCCCTGGACCGCCTCGCGCAGGCCGCCAAAGAAGGCGTGCACGGCGGCGGCGGCTACCCGCTGCAGTTCGGCACCATCTCCGTCTCCGATGGCATCTCGATGGGCCATGAGGGAATGCACTTCTCCCTCGTCTCCCGTGAGGTCATCGCCGACTCTGTCGAGGTCGTCATGCAGGCCGAGCGCCTCGACGGCTCCGTGCTGCTGGCGGGCTGCGACAAGTCGCTGCCCGGCATGCTGATGGCCGCGGCCCGCCTCGACCTGGCCAGCGTTTTCCTCTACGCAGGATCGATCGCACCCGGCTGGGTCAAGCTTTCCGACGGCACCGAAAAAGACATCACCATCATCGACTCCTTCGAGGCGGTGGGCGCCGTCAAGGCCGGACGGATGTCCGTGGCCGACGCCAAGCGCATCGAGTGCGCCTTCGCTCCCGGCGAGGGCGCCTGCGGCGGCATGTACACGGCCAACACCATGGCCAGCGTGGCCGAGGCTCTCGGCATGAGCCTGCCGGGATCGGCTTCCCCGGCCTCCGCCGACCGCCGCCGCGACTACTACGCGCACCGCTCCGGCGAGGCCGTCGTCAACCTGCTGCGCCTGGGGATCACGGCCAGGGACATCCTGACCCGCAAGGCCTTCGAGAACGCGATCGCCGTGGCGATGGCGTTCGGCGGCTCCACCAACGTGGTGCTGCACCTGCTGGCCATCGCGAACGAGGCCGAGGTCGAGCTCACCCTCGACGACTTCAACCGCATCGGCGACACGGTGCCGCACATCGGCGACCTGAAGCCGTTCGGCAAGTACGTCATGAACGATGTCGACCGTCACGGCGGCGTGCCGGCCGTGATGCGGGCCCTGCTCGAGGCCGGTCTCATCCACGGCGACGCGCTCACCGTGACCGGCAAGACCGTGGCCGAGAACCTTGCCGAGATCGACCCGCCCGAACTGGACGGCGAGGTGCTGCGCACCCTCGACAACCCCATTCACGCCAGCGGCGGAATCACCATCCTCAAGGGCTCTATCGCCCCCGAGGGTGCCGTCGTCAAGACCGCCGGCTTCGACTCCGACATCTTCGAAGGACCCGCGCGCGTGTTTGAGCGTGAGCGCGCCGCCATGGACGCTCTCACCGCGGGGGAGATCCAGAAGGGCGACGTCGTCGTCATCCGCTACGAGGGACCCAAGGGCGGGCCCGGAATGCGGGAGATGCTCTCGATCACCGCCGCCATCAAGGGCGCCGGGCTCGGCGCCGATGTACTACTCTTAACGGACGGTCGATTCTCAGGCGGCACAACCGGACTGTGCATCGGCCATATAGCACCCGAAGCGGTGGACGAAGGTCCTATCGCCTTCGTGCGCGATGGTGATCTGATACGGGTCGATATCGCAGCTCGCACGCTCGACCTACTGGTCGACCCTGATGAGCTGACCGCCCGGAGTGTTGGCTGGGCACCTCTGCCTCCCCGCTACACCCGGGGCGTTCTCGCAAAGTACTCGAAGCTTGTCCAGTCTGCGGCCGTCGGCGCCGTCACGGGCTAGCACTCACTATTCGTCATCGAACTAGGGAACTGATCACATGACCGCGGAAACACCCGTGCCATCACCGTCGCCCTCACCTGCCGCGGCCGCCGGGGCGCCCGACTCGGGGGCGCCGGAAATCCTCACCGGTTCCGGTGCGATCATCCGCTCGCTGGAGTTGCTGGGCGTCACCGACGTCTTCGGTCTGCCGGGCGGCGCCGTCATTCCGCTCTACGACGAGCTGATGAGCCAAACCGTGATCCGGCACATCCTGGTGCGGCACGAGCAGGGTGCCGGCCACGCCGCGGAGGGCTACGCCTCGGCGAGCAACCGCGTCGGGGTGGCCATCGCCACCTCCGGGCCCGGCGCCACCAACCTTGTCACCGCCATCGCCGACGCTTACATGGACTCGGTGCCGATCCTGTGCATCACCGGCCAGGTCTTCTCCACCCTGATGGGTACGGATGCCTTCCAGGAGGCCGACATCGTCGGCATCACCATGCCGATCACGAAGCACTCCTTCCTGGTCAAGCGTCCCGAGGACATCCCCGCGGCTATCGCGTCGGCTCACCTGATCGCCTCCACCGGCCGGCCCGGCCCGGTCCTGGTGGACATCACCAAGGACGCCCAGCAGAAGAGCGCCCCGTTCATCTGGCCGCCCAAGCTGGACCTGCCCGGCTACCGGCCGGTCACCAAGGCCCACGGCAAACAGGTGCAGGCTGCGGCCCAGCTGCTCGCCGAGGCCAAGAAGCCCGTCCTCTATGTGGGTGGCGGCGTCATCCGTGCCCGCGCGTCGGAAGAACTGCTCGCGTTCGCCGAACTGAGCAAGACGCCCGTCGTCACCACGTTGATGGCGCGCGGCGCGTTCCCGGACTCGCACGACCAGCACCTGGGCATGCCCGGGATGCACGGCACCGTGTCCGCTGTGCTTGCGCTGCAGGAGGCCGACTTGATCATCGCGCTCGGCTCCCGCTTCGACGACCGGGTCACCGGCAAGGTCTCCGAGTTCGCGCCGCACGCCACGATCGTGCACGTCGACATCGACCCCGCGGAGATCGGTAAGATCCGCGCCGCCGACGTTCCCATCGTCGGTGATGCCAAGGAGGTCATCGCAGACCTCACCATCGCCTACGCGGCCGCCATCACCACGACGACGCCCGACGTCAGCGTTTGGTGGACCTATCTCAAGGGTCTGCGGGAGGAGTTCCCGCTGGGCTATTCCGAGCCGACCGACGGCCTCATGAGCCCGCAGTTCGTGATCCAGCGCATCGGCGAGCTGACCGGGCCGGAAGCCGTCTACGCGGCCGGTGTCGGCCAGCACCAGATGTGGGCGGCCCAGTTCATCAAGTACGAGCGGCCCAATTCCTGGCTGAACTCCGGGGGCGCCGGCACGATGGGCTACTCCATCCCCGCAGCGATGGGCGCCAAGGTGGCCGAGCCCGACCGGGTGGTCTGGTCGATCGACGGCGACGGATGCTTCCAGATGACCAACCAGGAACTGGCCACCTGCACGATCAACAACATTCCGATCAAGGTCGCCATCATCAACAACTCCTCGCTGGGCATGGTGCGCCAGTGGCAAACCCTGTTCTACGACGGACGGCACTCCTTCACCGATCTGCACACCGGGCACGGGTCCGCCATGGTGCCGGACTTCGTGAAGCTGTCGGAGGCCTACGGTGCCCTCGCCATCCGGGTCACCAGCCCCGACCAGGTCGACGAGGCCATCAAGCTGGCGTTGGCGACCAACGACCGGCCCGTGGTGATCGACTTCATCGTGAGCCGGGACGCAATGGTCTGGCCGATGGTGCCGCAGGGTGTCAGCAACAGTTATGTGCAGTATGCCAAAGAACACGCACCGACCTGGGAAGAGGAATAACCCGTGAGCACCCACGTCCTGAGCCTCCTCGTCGAGGACAAGCCCGGCCTGCTCACCCGGGTCGCCGGCCTCTTCGCCCGCCGCGGCTTCAACATCGAGAGCCTCGCCGTCGGCCACACCGAAATCCCCGGGCTCTCCCGCATCACGATCCTCGTCGACGTCGAAGACGCGCCGCTGGAGCAAGTGACCAAGCAGCTGAACAAGCTGATCAACGTCATCAAGATCGTCGAACTCGACCCGGCCCAGTCGGTGCAGCGCGAACACCTGCTGGTGAAGGTGCGCGCCGACAACACGACCCGGTCGATGGTGCTCGAAGCCGTGACCCTGTTCCGGGCCCGGGTCGTCGACGTGTCCGTCGACGCGGTCGTGATCGAGGTCACCGGGGACTCCGGTAAAACGCAGGCGCTGCTGCGCGTGCTCGAACCCTACGGGATCAAGGAAATCGCCCAGTCCGGCCTGCTCGCCATCGGCCGCGGGTCGAAATCGATCAGCGAGCGCGTCTTCAAAAACTAGAGCTCGACCACCGACTACAACAACAAGGAGAACATTTACTCGTGTCTGAGATTTACTACGACAAAGACGCCGACCTGTCGATCATCCAGGGCAAGAAGGTAGCCGTCATCGGCTACGGCTCGCAGGGTCACGCCCACGCGCAGAACCTGCGCGACTCGGGTGTCGAGGTCGTCATCGGCCTCAAGGAGGGCTCGAAGTCCAAGGCCAAGGCCGAAGAGGCCGGCTTCACCGTTCTCAGCACCGCCGAGGCATCCGCCTGGGCCGACGTCATCGTCATCCTGGCGCCCGACCAGGTGCAGCGTCACCTGTTCGCCGACGACGTGCTGCCGAACCTCGCTGCGGGCAAGGCCCTTGTCTTCGGACACGGCTTCAACATCCGTTTCGGCTACATCAAGGCCCCCGAAGGCATCGACGTCACCATGGTCGCCCCCAAGGGACCGGGCCACACCGTGCGCCGCGAGTATGAGGCCGGCCGCGGCGTTCCCGTGATCGTCGCCGTCGAGAAGGATGCCTCGGGCGCGGCCTGGCCGCTCACCCTCAGCTACGCCAAGGCGATCGGTGGCCTGCGCGCCGCCGGCATCAAGACCACCTTCACCGAAGAGACCGAAACCGACCTGTTCGGCGAGCAGGCCGTGCTCTGTGGTGGCGCGTCGCAGCTGATCCAGTACGGCTTCGAGGTTCTCACCGAGGCCGGCTACCAGCCGCAGGTTGCCTACTTCGAGGTGCTGCACGAGCTCAAGCTCATTGTCGACCTGATGTGGGAGGGGGGCATCGCCAAGCAGCGTTGGAGCGTCTCCGACACCGCCGAGTACGGCGACTACGTCTCCGGCCCGCGCGTCATCGACGCCCACGTCAAGGAGAATATGAAGGCCGTTCTCGCCGACATCCAGAACGGCGCCTTCGCGGCCCGCTTCATCGGGGACCAGGACGCCGGAGCACCGGAGTTCCTCGCTCTGCGCAAGAAGGGTGAAGAGCACCCCATCGAAGCCACCGGCCGTGAGCTGCGCAAGCTGTTCGCCTGGAACGCCTCCGCCGACGACGACTACACCGACGGCGAAGCCGCGCGCTAACACCCGAGCTCGCATCGGCAGCGGGGCCAATCCACTCGATTGGCCCCGCTGCCTGTTAGCGGCGCTGATGGTCCCGAGGATGCGTTCGGGGTGCTTGCCACGCCCAGTCGACCATTCCGTATGCTTTCGGGTGATCACGGTGATTCCGCGGAACTTCAGCTGTCAGCTGAGCGCCGTGCATCGGGAAGGCACGATTCGGCCTTCCGGGGAATCCATCCCCGCCGAAGCGGTGCGGGCAATGGACCTCCGTAGAACCCTCAAGGAATCGGAGGTGAACAAGTAACTGGAGTGCACGGCTCCGTGAACAGGCACCCCCAGACTGGGTGGCATGAGTCCTTTCAACAGACGTGATCTGCTGCGATCCGCCGGCGTCATCGCCTTCGCCGGGGCAACCGCGAGCGCGGCCCAAGGTCGCCCTGGCCCGGCCGCCGGTTCCGCAGCCGTCCCTGATTTCCTGCACGGCGTCGCCTCCGGAGACCCTCTGCCGGACAGCGTGCTGCTCTGGACCCGGGTCACACCGACGCCCGATGCGCTGCCCGGCTCGGGGCTCGGCCCCGACATCACGGTCGGCTGGGAAGTGGCCGAGGACTCCGGATTCCTGCGGGTGGCTAGCAGCGGCTCCGTCACCACGGGCCCCGCCCGCGACCACACGGTCAAGGTGGTCCCGACCGGGCTGAGGCCCGGCACTCCCTACTGGTACCGATTCAGCGTCGCGGGAGCGACCTCAGCGACGGGCCGCACGCGCACGGCCCCAGCCGCCGGGGCTGCCGTGGAGCGCCTGCGGATGGGTGTCGTGTCCTGTGCGAACTGGCAGGCCGGCTACTTCTCGGCTTACCGCCATCTCGCCGATCGGGGCGACCTGGACGTCGTTCTGCACCTCGGCGACTACCTGTACGAGTACGCTCCGGGCGAGTACCAGGCACGCGACGTCGTCGTGCGCGCGCATGACCCAGCGGTCGAGATGACCACGCTGACCCATTACCGTCGTCGGCATGCCCAATACAAGACCGACCTCGACCTGCAGGCGCTGCACGCCGCGGTCCCGTTCGTGGTCACCTGGGACGACCACGAATTCGCCAACGATGCCTGGTCTGGTGGGGCGGAAAACCACACCGACGGCATCGAGGGCACCTGGGCGGTCCGGCGCGAGGCTTCCCAGCAGGCGTACGCCGAATGGATGCCCGTGCGCTACGAGCCCGGCGGTCACATCTATCGGCGTTTCACCTTCGGCTCTCTGGCCAGCATCTCGATGCTGGACCTGCGTAGCTACCGCAGCCAGCAGGCGTCGAGCGTCGTTGATCCCGCTGTCGGCAGCCCAACCCGCACCCTGACCGGTGAGGCGCAGATGACCTGGCTGCTGGACGGCTTCTCCTCGACCCAGGCCCAGTGGAAGCTGATCGGAAATCCCGTGATGATCGCGCCCATCCGGTTCCCGTCCACACTCAGCGCGAGGGAAGTCGGCGCCGTGGGACAGCTGCTCGGGTCGACCACGATCGACGGCGTTCCCTACAACGTGGACCAGTGGGATGGCTATACGGCGGACCGCAGCCGGGTGATCGGTCACCTCCGGGACAACGCGGTCACCGATGCGGTCTTTCTCACCGGGGACATCCACTCGGGCTGGGCCTGCGATGTACCGGCGGATCCGCTTACCTACCCGTCCAACGGTGCGTCCGTGGCCACTGAACTGGTCTGTACCTCGGTGACCAGCGACAATCTGGACGACATCCTGCGGTCACCGCCACGTACGGCATCTCTGGCCGTCGAGGAAGCGTTCAAGGCCGCGAACCCGCACGTGAAGTACCTGGATTTCGACTCCCACGGCTTCTCCGTGCTCGAGGTCACGCCGGCTTCCCTGCGCATGGATTGGTATGCGCTCTCTGAGCGCACCGACCGTGCGGCGACGATCAGCCTGGCCACGTCCTGGCAGGTCGCCGCGGGCACCCAGTCCGTCCGGCCCGCCCGGTGAACGGCGTACCGATGAGCTTCTCCGAGCCCGACCGCCGCCAGTTTCTCCGGCTGGCGGTGGCCGGTGGGGCCTCCGTCGTGCTGTCCGCCGCGGTCGGGAGCGAATTCCCCGCTTCCGCCCGGGCGGCCGGCGGCCTGGCCACGCCGGACCGCACCCGGGTGTACGTCCTGGTGGTGGACGGTTGTCGGCCCGATGAGATGACGCCACAAGTGACACCTCGGCTGGCGGCATTGCGCGCTGCCGGAACCAATTTTCCCGGCGCCCGGTCCCTGCCGGTGATGGAGACCATCCCCAATCACGTGATGATGATGACCGGGGTTCGACCCGCGCGCTCCGGCGTGCCGGCGAATGCCGTCTACGACCGAACCGCCGCCGTGGTGCGCGACCTGGACCGGCCGACCGATCTGCGCTTCCCGACACTCCTGGACCGGCTCAGGGACACAGGCTTCACGACGGGCTCGGTACTCAGCAAAAGGTATCTCTTCGGCATCTTCGGCGAACGCGCCAGCTACCGCTGGGAGCCGTCCCCACTCCTGCCGGTGACCGGGCACGCCCCGGACGACTTCACGATTGATGCCCTGATCGCCATGGTCGACGGTGTCGACCCCGACTTCGTGTTCACGAACCTGGGTGACGTCGACCGGGTGGGGCACTCGGATATCACCGGCACCACCGTGCAGGCCGCACGGACCGCTGCCCTGCGCGGAACCGACAACCAGGTCGGCCGCTTCGTGGACCACCTCGTGGCCACCGGGCGATGGGAGAGCAGCGTGTTGATCGTGCTCGCGGATCACTCTATGGACTGGTCGATTCCGTCGAACGTCATCTCCGTGGATCAAATTCTCGGTGCACGAGCGGAGCTGCGGGCGCAGATCCAGATCGCGCAAAACGGCGGGGCCGACCTGCTCTACTGGACGGGGCCGGCGGCTGACCGTGATGCCGGGCTGGCCGAGGTCCGCTCTCTCGTGACGGCGCATCCGGGCGTCTTGTCGATCAGTGACCCGGCCGAGCTGGTCCTGGGCCCGGAGGCCGGCGATCTGGTCGCCTTCTGCCGCGCGGGCTGGCGATTCTCTGACCCGTGGGTCGCGTCCAACCCCATTCCCGGCAATCACGGGCACCCAGCCACTGAGCCGATCCCGTTCTTCATCAGCGGAGGCAGCCCGCGGGTCATTCGCGGTGCAGTGCTCTCCGAGCCGGCGCGCACGATCGACGTTGCACCCACAGTAGGTTCGCTTTTCGGGCTGGCCGCCCCGGCGGGCGGCTATGACGGCACCGAGAGGGCCGGGGCGTTCCGATCCTGACGGTAGACACCGGCGCCGGCAGGCCTCAAAAATCAACTACGGGAGTACCGTGAGCGGTGGTGGGCGAGAGCCCGGATCACGTCGACGAAGGAGTCAGCAATGAAGGCACTGGTGTATCACGGTCCCGGCATGAAGGCGTGGGAAGACGTGCCTGACCCCACAATCGGCGGATCGGCCGACGCGATCGTGCGCGTGGACACGACTACGATCTGCGGCACGGACCTGCACATCCTCAAGGGCGACGTGCCGACCGTGGCGGAGGGCCGCATCCTCGGGCATGAGGCTGTGGGCACGATCGTGGAGATCGGCACCGCCATGCAGACCCTCGCGGTGGGCGACCGGGTCATCGTCTCCTGCATCAAGTCCTGCGGGCACTGCGTGAATTGCAAGACCGGGCTGTACTCGCACTGCCTGGGCGACGAGGGGGCGTCCGGCATCGGCTGGGTCTTCGGCCACCTCATCGACGGCACCCAGGCCGAATACGTGCGGGTTCCCTACGCCGAGAACTCGCTGCACCGGGTGCCGGCCGGGGTCACCGACGAGGAGGCCGTCATGCTCTCCGACATCCTGCCGACCGGGTTCGAGATCGGCGTGCAGTACGGCCGGGTCAAGCCGGGCGATGTGGTGGCCGTGATCGGCGCCGGGCCGGTCGGCCTCGCCGCCATCACCACGGCCGGGCTCTACGGCGCCGGAACGGTCATCGCCATCGATACCGACGAGAACCGGCTGGAGCAGGCCCGCCTGTTCGGGGCGACGGACGTGGTCGTCTCCGGCGGCCCCGACTGGAAGCAGCAGGTGCTGGCGTTGACCGACGGAGCCGGCGTCGACGTCGCCATCGAGGCGGTCGGCATCCCGGCCACCTTCAGCATGGCGCTCGAGGTGGTGCGCCCCGGCGGCAATGTGGCCAACGTGGGCGTGCACGGCAAGCCGGTCGAGCTCCATCTGGAGGACCTGTGGATCCAGAACATCAACATCAGCATGGGGTTGGTCAATACCAACACCACGCCCATGCTGCTGAAGCTCGTCGCGCAGAAGAAGATCCCAGCCGACAAGTTGGCCACGCATCGGTTCCGGATGGACCAGATCCTCGAGGCGTACGACACCTTCTCCCGCGCGGCGGAAACCAAGGCGCTGAAAGTCGTGATCAGCCGGTAGCGTGCGCCGACCCGGGCGGCGGCTCGGTACGCTGGACCCATGACTTCTGGACACTCCGGTGACGACAACCGGGACGACGCCCTGGGCTGGGCCGGCGACGACGACCCCACGCTCGTCTCCGGCGACGAGTCCGGCGAGGCCGCACGGCCCGCCGAGCCCGATTCGGGTGCTTTCGTCACGACCGGCTCCGGCTCCGGCTCTGGCTCCGGCTCTGAAACCGAAACCGACATCGCGGCGGATGCCGACACCGGTTCCGTCGCGCCGCCGGAGGGGTGGACCGTGGCCGGTCCGGCATCCGCTGTCGCGGCGAAGGCGGCGGCCGACGCCGCCGTGACCCGCACGGCCACGAGTTCCCTGGCGCTCGTCTCGCTCGGAATCTTCGGCGGAATATATCTGCTCTACACGGTGGGCTGGTTCATCGGCGTGGGCCGCATCCAGACCCCGCCCGCCGACGTGTTGTCCGAGTTCATGTTCTCCCTCGGTCTCTGGCTGGCCGTGGCCGCCCCCGCGGTCTGGTTCGCGGTGACGTTCTGGCTGACCAGAACGCATCCCCGAGCCCGGATCGGCTGGCTACTCCTCGGAGTCGTTCTACTCGCCCCGCTGCCGTTCATCTCCGGACCGGGGGTCATCGCATGACCGATTCACCGGTGACCACGCCCGCGGCCGTCCCCTCATCCCGGCGGCGCACCCCGCGCTGGCTGTCGACGGGCATCGCGATCCTGTTCGGCCTCTTCTATGCCTACGACATTTGGGAGGGCGTCGGCAACCTCGTCGGCCTCAACATCCTGGCTCGAAGCCTCGACACCCAGCTGAGCGGACTCGGCATTTTCGTGCTCCTCGTCGGCATCCTGGGCCCGCTCCTCGTCTTCGTGCTTGCCGCATGGATCGGGCGCTCACGCGGACCCGCCGCGCAGGCTGCCCTGCTCCTGGTCGGCCTGGGTCTGAACGCCGCGATCGCCGCCAACATCTTCACCCTCGGCGCGGGCAGCCTGCTCGCCTAGCCCGGCCTGCTCGCCTGGCCCTGCCGCACGCTGTCCTGAACGAATTCGACGGAGATTTTGGCTCCCCTGCTCTCTCCGTGGCTGTTTGACTCAAAAGCTCCGTCGCATGGGTTCGACACCGGGCAGGGCGCTCCGCCTGTGGTGCACGGCGTCGCCTAGCGCTCAGGCGATCGCGACGACGATCAGCCCCATCAGCACGAGCTGCCCGGCCAGCCGCGGCACGAGGGGGATGGCGGCCACGCCGAAGCGGTCCGGGTAGCGCGCGGCGAAGGCGTTGGCGGGGAAGATCGCGGCCAGGAACACGATCAGGCAGACGCCGGCCGTCACCATCGTGGGTGGATACAGCAGCCCGAGCCCGCCCGCGATCTCGCAGACCCCGGTGAGGATGACGAGGTTGTCGGGGCTGAGCATTCCGGTCGTTCGCAGCCGTGGCGGGATCATCGCGCTCATCGTGCGCGCCACCCTCGGCACGAAATGTGTGATGCCGGCGCCGATGAAAACCACCGCCAGCACGATGCGCACGGCGAACTGGAGGTCGGGGGATGTAACGCTGCTCATGGCTCTATTCTCCAGCCGATAGAGTGTTTTCATATCTGGCGCCCCACGGTCGCGGCGCAAGCCATGTTTTTCTGCTGCAATCGGAGGATCCGTTTTCGTGTCAAAACCTGTTGTCCTAATCGCTGAAGAATTATCGCCTGCCACCGTCGACGCCCTCGGGCCCGACTTCGAGGTTCGCTCCGTAGACGGCACCGACCGGGTCGCGCTACTCGCCGAACTGGCCACGGCGCATGCCGTGCTGGTGCGCTCCGCCACGAAGGTGGACGCGGAGGCAATCGCCGCCGCACCGTTACTGAAGGTCATCGCCCGCGCGGGCGTCGGCCTCGACAACGTCGACATTAAAGCGGCCACGGCTGCGGGCGTCATGGTCGTCAATGCCCCGACGTCCAATATTATTTCCGCCGCAGAACTGACCGTCGGGCACATCATCAGCCTGGCCCGTCACATCCCGGCCGCCCACGGCGCGCTGGCGCAGGGGCAGTGGAAGCGCTCCAAGTACACCGGCGTCGAGCTCTACGAAAAGACCATCGGCATCATCGGCCTCGGCCGCATCGGTGCCCTCATCGCGGCGCGGATGCAGGCCTTCGGCACGAACATCATCGCCTATGACCCCTACATCACCTCCGCCCGCGCCCAGCAGCTCGGCGTGGTGCCGGTCAGCCTCGATGAGCTCCTCGCGCAGTCGGACTTCATCACCATTCACATGCCCAAGACGCCCGAGACAAACGGCATGATCGGCGCCGAACAGTTCAAGCTGATGAAGCCCACCGCGTTCGTCGTGAACGTGGCCCGCGGCGGCCTCATCAACGAGGACGACCTCTACGACGCCCTCACGGCCGGCACGATCGCCGGCGCCGGCCTCGATGTGTTCGTCAGCGAGCCGCCGACCGGGTCGAAGCTGCTCGGCCTCAACAACATCATCACCACGCCTCACCTCGGCGCCTCCACGGACGAAGCCCAGGAAAAGGCCGGCGTCTCCGTCGCCAAGTCCGTTCGCCTCGCCCTGTCGGGGGAGCTCGTCCCCGACGCGGTCAACGTCGCCGGAGGCGTTATCGACCCCTACGTGCGCCCCGGCATCCCGCTGGTGGAGAAGCTCGGCCAGGTCTTCTCCGGTCTCGGCGCCCACAGCCCGCTGACCAGCGTCGACGTCGAGGTGCGCGGCGAGCTCGCCGACTATGACGTGAGCGTGCTCCGGCTCGCCGCGCTCAAGGGCATTTTCACCAATGTCGTCAGCGAGACCGTGTCCTACGTCAACGCGCCGTTGCTCGCCGAGCAGCGCGGCGTCGCGGTGCGCATGATCACCGACAAGGAGTCGCTGGAGTACCGCAACGTCATCACGCTGCGTGGCGCCCTCGCGGACGGCTCGCAGGTCTCGGTGTCCGGCACCCTGACCGGCACCAAGCAAATCGAGAAGATCGTCGAGATCAACGGCTACGACGTCGAGGTTCCGTTCGACGACCACCTGATCGTGATGCTCTACACGGACCGTCCGGGAATCGTGGCCGTCTACGGCCGCGAGTTCGGCGACGCCCAGATCAACATCGCGGGCATGCAGATCGCCCGCCACGTGGCCGGCGGCAAGGCCCTGAGCGTACTGACGGTCGACTCGCCCGTTCCGGCGAGCCTGCTGGCCACGGTGCGCGACGCGATCTCGGCCGAGGCCATGATCGAAATCTCCATCACCGAATAGCAGTTCCGTCGGTCATTCGGTCGATCACCGCGAGCAACCGGTCCAGCCTCGTCTTCGATGTGTCATCGACGGCAGGCTGGCCGGGGCTCGCGAGGGTGGATTCGTAGTACAGCCCGTCACTGACGAGCATGATCACCTCGGCCACGTCCGGGTCTCCCACCGCCTCCTCGATGACGCTCAGCCACTGGCGCCGAGTTGAGGCCAGGGCCGCATTGGCCAACGGATGTGCCCCCTGCGCGAGCCTGACGGCCGCACCGATCGACTGGTCGAGCACCGTCCCCTCGCTCATCGACGTGCGGATCAGGTAGTCGACCGCTCCGGCCGGGGCCGCTCGAATCTGCTCGACATCGTCGGCGACGAGCGCGTCGAGCCGGGCCAGGAGCCCCTCCACGAGTGCGTCCTTCGACCCGAAGTGGTAGAGCAGACCGCCCTTCGACAGGCCGGCCGCCACCGCCACCGCCTCGAGGGTGGCCGCCCGTTCGCCCTGGTCGATCAGGAGGTGTGCGAACGCGTCCAGGATGCGATCGCGCGTGGGGGAGAGGCGCGGCACGTTCCCGGCCGGGGCTGCGGTATCAGAGCTCATGGTGCTACTATACCGTCTGGACGGTTTACTTTACCGTCTGGACGGTACAGCATCCGTCCCCGGAGCCGAAAGCAGTCGTTACCGTGTCCAATTCCGTCCGAGAAACCGCCACCGTCGTCGCCGTCAGCCGTGTGAACAGCCCCCGCCGCCGGTGGTGGGCGCTCGTCGTACTCATGTTGCCCGTGCTCCTGGTCTCGATCGACAACACGGTGCTCAACCTCGCCCTGCCGGCCATTTCCGAGGACCTGCGGCCGACGGGCACGCAGCTGCTCTGGGTAATCGACATCTATCCGCTCATGCTCGCCGGCCTCCTGGTGGCCATGGGCAGCCTCGGTGACCGGATCGGGCGCCGCCGGCTGCTGCTGATCGGCTCCGCCGGGTTCGGCGCCGTTTCCGTGGTGGCCGCCTTCGCCCCGAGCGTCGAGTGGTTGATCATCGACCGCGCCGTGCTGGGTTTCTTCGGCGCCATGCTGATGCCGCCGACGCTGTCGCTGCTCCGCTCCGTCTTCACCGACCGCAACCAGCGGCGGCTGGCGATCGCGATCTGGGCGAGCGGTTTCGCCGCAGGCAGCGCGCTCGGCCCCGTCGTGGGCGGCGTGCTGCTGGAGCACTTCGCCTGGGGCTCCGTCTTCCTGCTCGCGGTGCCGCTGCTCCTGCCGCTGCTGGTTCTGGGGCCCCTGTTCGTGCCGGAGTCCCGCGACCCGAACCCCGGACGCATCGACGCCCCGAGCATCGCGCTCTCGCTGGCGGCCATGCTGCCGGTCGTCTACGGGATCAAGGCCCTGGCGGAGCACGGACCCACGCCCTTCTCGCTCGGCCCGATCGTGCTCGGACTCGCCGCAGGCGTGCTCTTCGTGCGTCGCCAGCCCCGGCTGACGCACCCGATGATCGACCTCGGGCTGTTCCGCCAGGGGGCCTTCAGCGGTGCGATCGGCGTCAACCTGCTGAGCGTCGTGGCTCTCGTCGGCGGCCTGTTCTTCGTCTCCCAGTACCTGCAACTCGTGCTGGCCCTTTCGCCTCTGGAGGCGGGGCTGGTGCTCGTGCCGGGACTGGCGGCGATGATCGTGTCCGGCCTCGTTATCGTGCCCATCGCCCGGCGCGTGCGGCCGTCGATCGTCGTTCCGGTGGCACTGCTGATCTCGGCCGTCGGCTACGCGGCCGCCGCCCTGCGCGGGGGAGACCTCGACGCTGTCGGCATCGCGCTCATCTTCGTGGCCCTCGGGATCGGGATCGGAGCGGCCGAAACGGTCTCGAACGAACTGATCGTGGCGAACGCCCCGGCGGACAAGATGGGGGCGGCATCCGCTGTCGGCGAAACGGCCTATGAACTGGGCGCCGTGCTCGGCACGACCATCCTCGGTACCATCCTGACGGCTTCCTACCGCAGTGCGGTCGTTTTGCCGGAGGCCCTCACGGCGGCGCAGAGCGCGGCGGCGGCGGAGACCCTCGGCGGTGCGGTGGCCGTGGCCGACGGGCTGCCCACCGGTCTGGCAAACGTGCTGCTCTCATCGGCCCGCGATGCCTTCACCAGCGGAATCGGGCCCACGGCCTGGATCGGCACCATGTTGGTGCTGGCGGCGGCGTTTGTGGCGCTGGTCGCCCTGCGCAAGGCGACCTGATCACCTGATCCGCGTCGTGCCGGTGGCCGGCTTTGAACCAATTCGACGGAGATTCTTGTGAAAAAGCCCTGCTACACCGTGTTCAGGGGCGATTTCGGCAAAATCTCCGTCGAATTCGTTCGGGAACGGTCAGGACTCATTCATGAGGAGTCACCGCCCTAGACGTCGTCGACGGATCGCTTCTGCGACGTGACCTGTTCCCCGCTCGCCGGGTCGACGGCGCTGCGGGTCGTGGTGATGCTGCTGCGCTTGCGGGTCAGCAAGACGATGCCGATGACCATGATGACGGCACCGGCGCCCATCAGGATGTAGCCGACCAGCTCGATGTCCATCCACTCGACGGTCAGGTTCAGGGCGAACACCATGATGGCGCCGACGACTAGAAGGAAGATTCCCAATCCGAGACTCATGCGGAACTGCTTTCTATTGGTTGTCAGGAGTTGTCCAGCTTAGACACTCGTTGCGTCGCAGTAGGGTTTATCTACAGCCAACTTTCAGACATACGGAGTCGAATGTCCCCTCTCATCAAGCTTGCTGTCATTCCCGGCGACGGAATCGGTCCCGAGGTCGTCGCCGAAGCGGTCAAGGTTCTCGAGGCGGCCACGTCTGCCGACGACGTCACCTTCGACGCAACCTGGTTCTCCCTCGGCGCCGCACGGTTTCTGGAAACCGGCGATGTGCTGACCGATGACGACCTCGCGGCGATCGCCGGCCACGACGCCATCCTGCTCGGCGCCGTCGGCGGCGTGCCGGGGGACCCCCGCCTCGCCAACGCGAATATCGAGCGCGGCCTGCTGCTCAAGTTGCGCTTCTCGCTCGACCACTACGTGAACCTGCGCCCGAACGTTCTCTTCCCTGGCGTGCCCAGCCCGCTGGCGTCTCCGGGCACCGTCGACTTCGTCGTCGTGCGCGAGGGCACGGAGGGTCCCTACGTGGGCAACGGCGGAGCGATCCGCCAGGGCACCGCGCACGAGGTGGCCAACGAGGTCTCCGTCAACACGGCCTTCGGCGTCGAACGCGTGGTGCGCTACGCCTTCGCCCAGGCCCAGGGTCGGCCCCGCCGCCACCTCACTCTCGTGCACAAGACCAATGTGCTCGTCTTCGCCGGCAGCCTGTGGCAGCGGATCGTCACCGCCGTCGCAGCCGAATACCCCGAGGTGACCGTCGACTACCTGCACGTCGACGCGGCCACGATTTTCCTGGTTTCAAATCCGAGTAGATTTGACGTCATCGTCACGGACAACCTCTTCGGCGACATCCTCACCGATCTCGCGGCGGCAATCACCGGCGGCATCGGCCTTGCGGCCTCCGGGAACATTAACCCTGAGGGCAGGTTCCCCAGCATGTTCGAGCCGGTACACGGTTCGGCACCGGACATCGCGGGCAAACAACTGGCTGACCCCACGGCGGCCATCCTGTCGGTGGCGCTACTCCTGGAGCACTTCGGATTCACGGATGCCGCGGCCCGGGTGACTGCCGCCGTGATCGCCGACATCGTGGCCCGGGCGGCTCTCGGCACACCCCGGAGCACCAGCGCCGTGGGTGACGCCATCGTGACTCGACTGACAGACAAGGGAATCCAATGAGCCAGCCAGCGCCCCCGACGACATCCGGCACCGCCACCTTCCCGCTGAGGTTCAGCCTGACGCCGTCGACCGCGGCCCGCACGAAGATCGAGCGCGAAGAGATCCTCGTCGATCCCGGCTTCGGCAAGAAGTTCACGGACCACATGGTCGCCATCGACTGGACCCTCGACGCGGGCTGGCACAACGCCCGGGTCATGCCCTACGGTCCGCTGCACCTCGACCCGGCCTCCTCGGTGCTGCACTACGGCCAGGAGATTTTCGAGGGGCTGAAGGCCTACCGTCACGCCGACGGGTCGATCTGGACCTTCCGCCCGGAGAAGAATGCCGAGCGCCTGCGGCGCTCCGCACGCCGCCTGGCACTGCCGGAACTCTCCGAGGTCGACTTCATCGAATCGATCAGGCAGCTCGTGGCCGTAGACGGCGACTGGGTGCCCTCCGCTGCGGAGACCAGCCTTTATTTGCGCCCGTTCATGATCGCCAACGAGAGCTTCCTCGGCGTGCGGGCCGCGCACCAGGTCGGTTACTACGTGATCGCCAGCCCGGCCGGCGCCTACTTCGCCGACGGTGTGGCCCCGATCAAGATCTGGCTCTCGACCGAGTACTCCCGCGCCGGCCGCGGCGGCACCGGCGCGGCCAAATGCGGCGGCAACTACGCCGCCAGCCTGCTGCCTCAGATGCAGGCTTATGACAACGGCTGTGCCCAGGTGCTCTTTCTCGACGGGGAGACCAGCAGCCGCATCGACGAACTCGGCGGCATGAACGTGTTCTTCGTTCATGGCACCGACACGCTCGTCACCCCGCGCTTGACCGGCGCGATCCTCGAGGGCGTCACCCGCGACAGCATCATCCAGCTCGCCCGGGACCGAGGCCTGACCGTGGAGGAGCGCGACGTGACTCTCGGCGAATGGCAGGACGGTGTCGCATCCGGTGCCATCACCGAGGTGTTCGCCTGCGGCACGGCCGCCGTCGTTACCCCGATCTCGCAGCTCAAGGGCCCGAACCTCTCCATCGGCGACCCGGATGGCCCGGCCGGCCAGATCACGATGGCGCTCCGCCAGGAGCTGACCGACATTCAGTACGGCCGCCTGCCCGACCGCCACGGCTGGCTCACCCGGCTCGACGCCCCGGTGCGACCCGCGTGAAAATCGCACGGTTCAGTCACGAGGGACTCATCTCGTTCGGCATCGTCGACGACGACGACATCGTCGTTTTAAAGGGTGACCCGATGTTCGTGGGCTATGACCCGTCCGGGGAGCGCGTGGCCCTGCGCGACGTGAAACTGCTCGCCCCGGTGATCCCGCGGTCGAAGATCGTGGGCATGGCGTGGTCCTACTTCGCCGACGCGGCCGAGCAGTCTGCCGCGGCCGGCTCGCCCGGTGAGCCCAGGTTTTTCCTCAAGCCGAACACCTGCGTCGTCGGCCCCGGCGACCCGATCACCGTGCCGGCGTCCTCGGACGACGTGCACGTCGAGGGGGAGCTCGCGATCGTGATCGGCAAGATCACCCGCAACGTGTCCGTCGACGCCGCCGAGGACTCCATCTGGGGCTACACGGTAGCGAACGATGTCACCGCCCGAGATCTGCAGGAGCTCGACGGCGACCTCACGCGGGCCAAAAGTTTCGACTCGTTCTGCCCGCTCGGACCGGTCATCGACACCGAATACGATTGGACCACGCTGACCATCGAGTCCCGCATCAACGGCGAGGTCTTCCAGAAGGGCAATGCGACGCTGCTCAAGCACACCGTTGCGGAGATGATCTCCTTCGTCTCCAGCGTGTTCACCCTGCTGCCGGGCGACGTCATTCTGACGGGTGCCCCCGACCGGTCCGCCTCCGTCGTGCACGATGACGCCGTGCAGGTCGAGATCGCCGGCATCGGCGTGCTGGCGAACCCGGTTCGGCGCGCCTGATCGTCAGGCGTCGGTCGCGTCGTGCACGGGAAACCAGGACCGGATTTGCTCCGTCGCTGTGTCCAGCAGCGCCACCGATTCGGTGGCGTTGACCCGGGCGAGCAGCATGGCGCTCATGCCGAGCGAAGCCAGGGTGCGGGCGCGGTCCGGCGCGCTTCCTCCGGCGGCGGTCCCGGCCGCCCGGAGGGCGTCCTGGAGGGTGTCCGTCAGCTCGGACCGGTAGCCCTCCACGACCTGGCGGGCCGGGTCGTCGTGCCCGGCGAGGCCTGCGGCGCAGTTCACGAGCAGGCAGCCGCGGCGCGGGGAGTCCTCCGGCAGGGCGGAGACCGCCGATCTGAGTTCGCTGAAATAAGCCAGCAGCGAGGCCCGGCCGATCCCCGGCCCGGTCAGGGTCCGCAATCTCGGGCGGATGACGGAGGCCTGGTAGTCCTCGACGGCGGCGTCGAACAGGCCACGCTTGCTGCCGAAGGCGTGGTAGAGGCTGGATCGACGGAGACCGGTCGCTTCTTCGAGGTCGGCGAGCGAGGTAGCCTCGAAGCCCTTGTCCCAGAACAGGTCCCTGGCCGTCTGGACGACGGCTATGCGCTCGAAACTCTGCAGCCGCCCCATGGTGTTTCCTCCGTTTTCGCTGTGAGTGGTTTTGTGTATCGCTCAGTACACAATATATTAAACCATCCGTTACAAAAAGCAGAGGAGCCGCCATGGCCTCGTCCAGCACCAGCACCCAGATCCAGCTTGTCGACCGCCCCACCGGCTGGCCAACGGATGCCGACTTCGGCACCATCCGCATCGACCTGCCCGAGTTGACCCCCGGTCAGGTTCGCGTGGCCAACGAGTTCGTCTCGGTCGACCCCTACATGCGCGGCCGGATGAACGACGCCAAATCCTACTCCGCCCCCTACGCCCTCAACGAGACGATGACGGGCGGGGCCGTCGGCCGCGTCGTCGCATCCGCCTCTGACGAGGTTGCCGTCGGCGACGTGGTCGTGCACCAGTTCGGCTGGCGCGACCTGGTTCAGGAGGAAGCCGCCGGCTTCCGCGTCGTCCCGGAAATCCCCGGCGTGCCTCTCTCCGCCTACCTCGGCGTGCTGGGCATGACCGCACTCACCGCCTACGTGGGCCTGCTCGAGGTGGCCGAGCTCACGGACGGCGACACCGTTTTCGTTTCCGGCGCGGCCGGGGCCGTAGGCAGCATGGTCGGCCAGATCGCCCGCCTCAAGGGCGCGAACCGCGTGATCGGTTCCGCCGGGTCGGCCGAGAAGGTTGCTGTGCTGACCGAGAAGTACGGCTTCGACGCCGCCTTCAATTACAAGGACGGCGACATCGCCAAGCAGCTCGCCGCCGCGGCTCCGGACGGCATCGACGTCTACTTCGACAACGTCGGTGGCGAGCACCTCGAGGCTGCCCTGGCCAGCTTCAACGACGGCGGACGCGCCGCCCTCTGTGGCGCGATCTCCGTCTACAACAACACCGAGGCGACCGGCGGCCCGCGCAACCTGGCGAACATGATCGGTCGCGGGCTGACCCTGAAGGGCTTCATCGTGGGCAACTACATGCAGCATTTCCCCGCGTTCTCCGCCGACATGGCCGGCTGGCTCGCCGCGGGCGACGTCGTCTTCGACGAGACCGTGGTCGACGGGATCGACCACGCGGTCGACGCCTTCCTCGGCCTCATGCGCGGCGAGAACACCGGCAAGATGGTCGTCCGCACGAACGTCTGACTTTCCCGACAGCATCCATTTCACACGATCACACACTCTGGAGAACCCATGAATTCCGTACTTTTTGTCGTCAGCGCCGCTGATCACTGGACCCTCAACGACGGCAGCCTGCACCCCACCGGCTATTGGGCCGAAGAGCTCGCCGAACCGCACCGCCGGTTCACCGAGGCCGGCTGGCAGATCACCATCGCGACGCCCGGCGGCGTCGCCCCCACCATCGACGCGGGAAGCCTGGCACCCCAGGCGGCCGGCGGGGAAGACCGGGCCGCGGCCATCGTCGCCTACCTCGACACCATCGGCAGTGAACTCGACGAGCCGCGCTCGATCAGTGACATCGCGGTCGCCGACTACGACGTGGTCTTCTACCCCGGCGGCCACGCCCCGATGGAGGACCTGGCCGTCGACGCCGACTCCGGACGCATCATGACCGAAGCACTCGACTCCGGAACGATTCTCGGCGTACTCTGCCACGCCCCGGCCGCCATGCTCGCCGCCCAGCGAGCCGACGGCAGCTGGCCCTTCACCGGCTACCGCATGACCGGCTTCACCGATGAGGAGGAGACTCTCGGCGGCCTCGCCCCCAAGGCGCCGTGGCTCGTGCAGAGCCGCCTGGTCGCGCTGGGCGCCGACTTCGTCGCCGGCGCAGCCTGGGCCGAGCACATGGAGATCGACCGCAACCTGTACACCGGCCAGAATCCGGCTTCCTCCGCTGCTCTCGCCGGCGCGATCATCACCGCCGTCACCGCACAGAAGTAGTCGAGTCGCCGCGAGACCCTGTGGCTGAGCGGCCCCTCGCGCCCGTCGAGACCTGGCTACGAACGCAGGGCGCGCAGGGCGTCGGCGACGTCGTCCTCGTCATTCCACAGGTGGAAGGCGACGCGGGCCCGCCCGGCCCTGCCCGACGCGGTGAGACCTGCCCGGGTGAGGCGGTCAAGGTCGGTGCGGTCGGCATCCGGCCAGGTCACGATCGACTGCCCGGCCGGGGCGAGCCCGAGCCCGGTGCAGAGCGCGTCGCCCAGCGCCACCGCGTGGTCGCGCACCGTCGACAGGTCGAGCCGCCCGAAGAGCTCCAGTGCGGGTTCGGCGCCCACCCAGGCGTTCCAGGCCGGAGAGACGTCAAAGCGGCGCGCATCAGCCGCGAGGTCCATGTCCGGTCCGTAACAGGAGGCCCACGGGTCCCGGCCGGCGTACCAGCCCGACTGCACCGGGTGCAGCCGGGCGGCCAGCCGCTCGGCCACGGTCAGGAAGGCCACGCCGCGCGGGGCGCAGAGCCACTTGTAGCTGTGGCAGATAGAGGCGTCGAACACGGATGCGTCCACCGGCATCCACCCGACGGCCTGCGTCGTGTCGCAGAGGGTGAAGCACCCGTGAGCACGGGCGGCGGCCACGATCCCCGCGGTATCGGCGACGGCACCGGTGGCGGACTGCACGAGCGAGAACGCCACAAGCCAGGTGTCGGCGGTGATCCCGACGGCCAGCTCGGCCAGAGGCAGGTGCCGCACGGTGACCCCGCGGTGCGCCTGGCTAAGGAACGGGAACACCATCGAGCTGAAATCGCCGTCGACGCAGAGCACCTCGGCCCCGTCGGGCACGCCCGCGGCGAGCAGGCCGGCCAGCACGGATGCCTGAGACCCGATCGCGACCCGGCTCACCGGAACAGCGACGAGTCTGGCATACGCGTGCCGGACCCGTTCGACCACGGCGGCGTACCCCGCCGCCGACGCGGTGCCCAGCGCCCAGGCGTCGGCGTCCACGCGCAGGGCCGCTTCCGTTTCCCGGGTCGGCAGCCCGAGCGTGCAGGCCGCCAGATAGCCGCGGCCGCCCCGGAACCGCTCGCGCGCCTCGCGTACGCCGATGCGGTCCGCCACCGTCGAAAGCGGCGAACGGGACGCGGAAGATTCGCTCTGGTTCATCCCTCCAGCATGCGACCGGCCTATTCATTCGACAACAGCCAGTAGCTGAGGCAATCCATAAGCATCAGTTATGATCACTTCGTGCCCGCCCTCGTCCAGCCCGAACTCGACTCCACCATGCTGCGCGTCGTGGGCGCGCTCGCCGACTGCGGCTCAATCACGGCGGCCGCGGCGGCGCTCGGCTACAGCCAGCCCGCCGTGAGCCAGCAGCTCAGACGGCTCGAGCAGCGCATCGGGATGGCCGTGATCGAACGCATCGGCCGCGGGGTGCGGCTCACCGAGACCGGCCGGCTGCTCGCCCGGCACGCCACCATCGTGAGCGGGGCCCTGGACGCCGCCGCGGGGGAATTGTCCGAGCTGCGCGGCCTGCGCGCGGGCCGGGTGCGACTGGCGGCGTTCCCGTCCGCCTCGGCGACCATTGTGCCGCGCCTGCTCGCTGACCTGCAGCGCCGTCATCCGGGAATCAGCGTCACCTACCTTGAGGCCGAGCCGCCCGAAGCCGTGGCTCTGGTGCGCCAGAACCAGGCCGATCTGGCGATCACGTTCAGCTACCCCGGCGACCGGGTCGACCCTCACCGGGACAGCGCCGAAGGCCTCGTCGTGACCCGGCTCCGCCGGGACGAGATGATGCTCGTGCTGCCGGCCGGACATGCCCTGGCCAAAAACGGCGTAGTCGACCTCGGCGACCTCGCCGAGGAGAATTGGATCGGCGGATGTCCTCGGTGCCGCGGCCACCTGCTGGAGCTTTGCGGTCACAACGGTTTCACGCCCCGCATCTCCTACGAGACCGACAACGCGGCCGCCGTGCTCGGCCTCGTGGCGGCCGGCATCGGGGTGGCGATGCTGCCCGCGCTCGCCCTCGACTCCGTCGGCGCGCAGCCCCTCGTCGCCATCCGGCCCACCCGCGGCCGCGACCACCGCACCCTGCACACGGTCACGGTCACCGGGGCCGCGGCCGTGGCGGCCATTGCCGTCACCCTGCGCCGGCTCGCCGCACTGGCCGGACCGGAGGCGGCACCCGCGGCGCCACCCGTATCCCCACCCGCGCCTCACCCGGAGGCAACTAGAATCGGGGGTGATGTCTGAGACAATTGCGCACCCGTTTTCCACTGCCACCGGCACCGACGTTCGCGTTCGGTTCTGCCCCTCACCGACCGGAACGCCGCACGTCGGTCTGATCCGCACGGCGCTCTTCAACTGGGCTTACGCCCGGCACACCGGGGGCACGTTCATCTTCCGGATCGAGGACACCGATCCGGCCCGCGATACCGAGGAGAGCTTCGTGCAGCTCCTCGACGCGCTGCACTGGCTGCGCCTGGACTGGGACGAGGGCGTCGAGGTCGGCGGACCGCACGCTCCCTACCGCCAGTCCGAGCGCTACGACATCTACCGTGACGTGATCGAGCAGCTCAAGGCGTCCGGTCACATCTACGAGAGCTTCGCCACCGGCGAGGAGATCGAGGTGCGAAACGTCGCCCTCGGCCGCGACCCCAAGGCCGGATACGACAACTTCGAGCGCGACCTCAGCGATGAGAAGAAGGCGGCCTTCCGTGCCGAGGGTCGCTCGCCGGCGCTCCGCCTCAAGGTGCCCGACACAGACATCTCCTTCGACGACCTGGTTCGCGGCGAGATCACCTTCCCGGCCGGCTCGTTCAGCGACTTCGTCGTCGTGCGGCCCAACGGGCATCCGTTGTACCCGTTCGTGAACCCGGTCGACGACGCCATGATGGGCGTCACCCACGTGCTGCGCGGCGAAGATCTGCTTTCCTCCACGCCGCGCCAGATCGCGCTGTACCACGCGCTGATCGACATCGGACTGGCCACGTTCGTGCCGCGTTTCGGGCACATGCCTTACGTCATGGGCGAGGGCAACAAGAAGCTCTCCAAGCGCGACCCCGAGTCCAACCTGTTCCACCACCGCGCTCGCGGCTTCGTTCCCGAGGGACTGGTCAACTACCTGTCGCTGCTCGGCTGGTCCCTCTCCAGCGACCGCGACGTGTTCACGATCGAGGAGATGATCGCCGCGTTCGACGTCGTCAACGTGCTGCCGAACCCGGCCCGCTTCGACCTCAAGAAGGCCGAGTCGCTCAACGGCGACCACATCCGGCTGCTCGACCCGGCCGATTTCGCCGCCCGAGTCATCCCGTACCTGGTGGCCGCCGGCGACGTGATCGAACCACTCAGCGAGGTGCAGCAGGCTATTCTCGAGGCCGCCGCACCGCTCGTGCAGGAACGCATCGCCCTGCTCGGCGAGGCACCCGGCATGCTCGGTTTCCTGTTCATCGGCGGCGACTCGCTGGCCTACCAGCCGGATGCCCTCGCCTCGCTCCCGCAGAACACGCGCGAGATCCTCGCCACGTCCACGGCAGCGCTGCTCGACATTCCCGAAGCGGAATGGACGCACGACCGGGTGCACACCACCCTGACCGAGACGCTGATCGACGGGCTCGCGCTCAAGCCGCGCGTGGCCTTCGGCCCCCTGCGGGTCGCGGTCTCCGGCCGGCGCATCTCGCCGCCGCTGTTCGAGTCGATGGAGATCCTGGGCAAGGCGGAGTCCGTGCTGCGTCTTGCACGTCTGGCTGCCACCACTCTCGAGTGACTGGCCTCGCGGGGCCGGGCCCTTCGGGGTCTGCCCCGGCAATCGGCTCGAGCCGGCGACGATTTCGGCTCTGGGTTTGTCCCGGCCCTCTGAGTGGGTTAGAGTTACGAGTCGGTCCGTTCTGAGGAACAGACATTGGGGTATGGTGTAATTGGCAACACGACTGATTCTGGTTCAGTTGTTCTTGGTTCGAGTCCAGGTACCCCAGCAGTAGTAGGCGCAGGATGTCGCGGCGATATCACCCATCGCCTGTCCTTCCCCCGTGCCCCGAAACGGCCCTGGTGGCCAGAACCAATACCACAAGCGCCATGCGGGGCTGCAGCGGCGTTTTGCTGCCCGGGTTGGTTCGCTCTCGTCACGACGCAACTGAGCTGACCCTCGTCGCATAACGACCGTCGGCGTGCGCTGTGCGGATCGGCATGATCCTGGCCAGCGCGTTTCATCAAACCTTCACATGCACGGGGGCTGGAGCTTCATGCGCGGTCAGCATGCTGGTGTGTAGACATCAACTTGGTGGCTGAACGTGAAAGGTGTTGAGACTGATGAAACTCAATCGGAAGAACATGAGCGCTGGTATTGCGGGACTCGGGCTCGTCGGAGCGCTTGCGACGGGCGGTGTTGCCGCGGCGCAGGCCTCTACCGGTGGTGGGGCGATTTCCCAGCCACCATCGACGACCTCGTCGTCAGTTGGCGACCACCGGTCAGGCCACATGGCCGGCATGGCATTCGGGCAGAGTTCGCCCATGGTCGCGGTCGCGAGCTACCTCGGCTTGAGTCAGACGGAGTTGCACGACCGGCTGCAGTCGGGTGGGTCCCTCGCGGATGTCGCTGAAGCCCAGGGCAAATCGGTTTCTGGACTCAAAGACGCAATGGTCTCGCAGCAGAGGACCACTTTCGACTCCAACAGCACTCTGTCATCTGATGACAGGGAGGCAGCCGTAGAACAGATGAAGAGCCGCATTGACCTGATGCTGAATGCGACCCACACCCCAGGTGAGGGGATGGGCATGGGTTCGGGCGTCGGTATGCACTCGGGCGCAGGGAATGGTGACGACCTGACCGTCTCCTGAACAGGCAGACCGGTCCAGGGGCTGCCTGAATGTCCATAAATAAACACAAATTGAAGGAGCAGAAGAAATGATGTGGGGAAACGGATACAACATGACGTGGGGATGGCCGGTAGGGCTGCTCATGCTCATCGCAGTCATCCTCCTTGTTGTTTGGGTTGTGCGGGCTTTTGCTGGCGGAACTGAACGCGGTGGGTTCCGCGGGACTACTCCGCTGAGCCGCGGACAAGGCGAGCGCAGTCAAGCGCGTCAAATACTCGATGATCGATTCGCGAAGGGCGAATTGAATGAAACGGAATACCGAGAACGGTTGCAGGTACTCGAGAGCTAAGGCCTGGGGTGGTCCTCCCTCGCCGAGTCCCCGGGGCGCAGTGCAGAGACCGTGCCGCCGGACGGCGATAATCAGAAGAAAAGGGGTGAGCGATGCAGAAGGTCCTGGTTGTCGACGACGAGGCGCAGATCAGGACGGTCCTGCGTGGCTACCTGGAAGCGGAAGGTTATGACGTAGCGGAGGCGGCGGACGGCGCCGAGGCACTTGCGGCACTCCGCACGGAGCCACCCGCACTCGTACTGCTGGATGTGATGCTGCCGGGGATCGACGGGCTGGAGGTTCTCCGGCAGTTGCGAGGCTTCAGCGACGCGTACGTGATCCTCGTCACGGCCAGGGCGGAGGAGGTCGACAAGCTCGTGGGGCTCGGTGTGGGTGCGGATGACTACGTGACCAAGCCCTTCAGCCCGCGCGAGGTGACGGCTCGAGTGAAGGCAATGCTCCGTCGTGACAATCGGGGTGAGCGGACCGACGGAGACGCCCTGCTTCGCTTCGATGGATTGTCCATCAAACCCGCCCACCGAGAGGTTGTGGCGAATGGAGTCTCCGTGGGGTTGTCGAGCCTGGAGTTTGACCTTCTCACCGCACTCGCAACCGAGCCCGGGCGGGTGTTTTCCCGGGCACAACTGCTGGAAAAAGTCTGGGGCTACGATTTCTACGGCGACGAACGGGTCGTCGATGTCCACATCCGCAGTTTGCGCGCGCGACTCGGCGACGATGCCGGCGATCCACACCTGATCGCCACGGTGCGGGGCGTGGGCTACAAGTTTGTGGCCGGGTCCAGATGAAGATGCGTCTCTCGCTGCGCCTGTTCATCTCCTATGCCGCTATTGCCGTGGTCGGCGGCGTGGTGGCCTATCTGACGATCTCGCTGCTTGCTCCTCGATTGTTCGAAGACCGGCTGGGAATGATGATGGACAGTGAGGGCACCGGAATGTCGATGGGGGTTATGGACGCGACCAGCGTGCGCTCCGCTTTCCTATCCGCGCTCACGACCTCGCTGATCGTCGGGGTACTGGCCAGCGTCATCGCCGCAGGTTTCGTCGCCGCGGCAGTCACGGGGCGCCTACTTCGCCCCCTCAACGCTGTGCGGGCCGCGACCAAGCTGATCGCTGCCGGAAAATACGGAGGCAGGGTCCCCGTCCCGTCCGAGCCGGAACTCGCAGCGCTGGCCAGCGACGTCAATACGCTGGCCCAGGCCCTGGCCGATACCGAGTCCCGGCGAACCCGGCTGCTCGGGGAGGTTGCGCATGAAATGCGAACCCCACTGACCGTTCTGGACGGCTACGTCGAGGGGCTGATCGATGGCGTGTTCACCGCCAGCCCCGACACATTTGCCTCCCTCAGCGAGGAACTGCGCCGCCTGCACCGCCTCTCCGATGACCTGTCCAGCCTGTCGCGGGCTCAAGAACAGCGGCTCGACCTGCATCCAGTCGATGCCGACCTGGCCGATCTTGCGCGCCGCACGGCCAACCGGCTCGCTCCGCAATTCGAAGATTCGGGCGTGACGTTGACACTCAACGTCGACACGCCGCTACCCGTGCACGTGGACCCGGACCGGATCACCCAGGTTCTGACCAACCTTTTCGGCAACGCCCTGCTCGCCACCCCGGCGGGCGGTGAGGTCACGATCACGACGCACGGCGCCGACGGCCGGGGTGAGGTCGTCGTGATCGACACGGGAGTGGGCTTGGCTGAGGAGGACACGGAGCGTGTTTTCGAGCGGTTCTACCGTGTGCCCGGACAAGCCCGCCGCTCTGCCGGATCAGGGATCGGTCTCACGATCGCCCGGGAAATAGCGCGTGCACACGGCGGGGACGTGACGGCCTCGTCGGCAGGGACAGGGCAGGGAGCCAGATTCGCGGTCGTGATACCCCTGCGCGCCGCAGCCAGATCAGGCTGAAACTCCGACGTCATTCCCTGTTCCATCAGCCAATGTGGTGGCCGTTGTGCTCTCGGGCTGTCGCGGGAGGCGCAGCCGCTTGAGCAGCAGCGCGTTGACCGCGACGATGACGCTGGAACCGGACATGGAGATGGCGGCGATTTCCGGACTGAGCCGGATACCGAACGTCGGAAAGAAAACGCCGGCGGCAATGGGGAGCGCGATCGCGTTGTAGCCGACCGCCCAGCCAAGGTTTTGGCGCATTTTACGCACGGTGCCTTTCCCGATGCGCAGGGCGATGGGGACGTCGAGGGGGTCGGACCGCA
This sequence comes from Cryobacterium sp. TMT2-15-1, assembly GCF_004402345.1. Lineage (NCBI taxonomy): Bacteria > Bacillati > Actinomycetota > Actinomycetes > Micrococcales > Microbacteriaceae > Cryobacterium > Cryobacterium sp. TMT2-15-1. The sequence goes on from NZ_SOGD01000056.1 coordinate 50,963, forward strand.
TCAGGACCACGTCCGCCGTATCGATGGCGACATCCGTCCCTGCCCCGATGGCGATGCCCAGGTCCGCCTGTGCCAAGGCCGGAGCGTCGTTGACTCCGTCGCCGACCATCGCGACTCGCTTGCCGGATGCCTGCAGCTCCTTGATTTTCGCGGCCTTGTCTTCCGGGAGCACCTCGGCGATCACAACATCGATGTGGAGCATGGAGGCGATCCGCTGCGCGGTCGCCTCATTATCGCCGGTGAGCATGACGACCTCGATACCCGCTTCGTGAAGAGCGACAACGGCGGCCGCCGCGGTCTCTCGAACGGCGTCAGCCAAGGCGATGACCCCAGCGGCCTTCCCGTCGACGGCGACGAGGACCGCCGTCCGTCCGGTCGCGGCCAGCGTCTGACGCTGGGCGGACACCGGATCGATATCGATGCCCTGGGCAACCATGAGTTTGCGGTTGCCGACGAACACCTGGCGTCCTGCGACTGTGGCGCCGGCACCATGTCCCGGAACATTGCGGAACGCAGATGCTTCCAACGCAGTCGCGCCGCGCCCGACGGCGTAACTGACGACGGCTGCGGCGAGCGGATGCTCGGACTCCCGTTCCACGGCAGCGACAAGGGCCAACAACTCGACCTCATCCATCCCAACAGCAATGCAGTCCGTCACCTCTGGTTCGCCCCGGGTCAGTGTACCCGTCTTGTCCAGCACGACCGTGTCGATGCGAGCCGAAGTCTCCAACGCGGTCGCGGTCTTGAAGAGGACACCGCGTTTGGCGCCCAGACCGGTGCCGACCATAATGGCGGTCGGTGTCGCGAGGCCCAACGCATCCGGGCAGGTGATGACGACAACGGTGATCGCAAAGAGGATCGCGGTAGGAAGGCTCGCCCCGGCCAAGAGCCACGCACCCAGTGTGGCGCTGCCGCCAATGAGTGCCACGAGCACAAGCCAGAATGCCGCGCGGTCGGCTAGCCGTTGTCCGGGGGCCTTGGAATTCTGCGCTTCCTGGACGAGGGCCACGATCTGCGCAAGCGCGGTGTCGGCGCCGACCTTGGTCGCCCGCACGCGCAAGGTTCCCGTGGTGTTCACGGTGGCGCCGATCACGGTCGATCCGCTGCTCTTGGCGACGGGAAGGCTCTCCCCGGTAACCATGGATTCGTCGATGTCGGACTCGCCGTCCTCCACAATTCCGTCGGTTGGAATCTTCCCACCGGGCCGCACCAGGAGCAGGTCGCCCGGGACAACCTCCGCGGTCGGGACCTCAACCGGTTCCCCGTCGCGGATGACGAATGCCAGCGACGGTGCCAACTCGAGCAGCGTACGGATGGCGTCGTTTGCGCCGCCCCTGGCACGCATTTCAAACCAGTGGCCCAGGAGGACGAAGCTGGTCAGAACGGTCGCAGCCTCGTAGAAAACTTCCCCACCACCGGTAAGGGTGACAGACAGGCTATAGAGCCAGCCCGCTCCAACACCGACGGCTACCAGAACCATCATGTCCAGGGTTCGGGCCCGCAGCGCCCGGAAGGCCCCATCGAAAAAGATCCAAGCCGAATAGAAAATGACCGGCAGAGACAGGATCAACGCGAAAACGTCATCCCGCAGCCCGAACGGGGCAGGAACCGCGAAACCGAAAACGTCCCGGCCGATCGGCGACCACAGGGTGATCGGAACCGACAGGATCGCCGCCACCATGAACCGGTTGCGCATGTCCCGGATCATGCCGGTCATGGACATGTCGCCGGGCGCGCCACCATGCCCCATGGTCTCCTGCATGGTTCGAGGCGGTTGTCCGGTCTTCATTTCATGTTCGGTGTGGTCGGTGACGGATGACGCCATCGGATCGCAGATGTGATCGGGCACGGAGCGTCCAGCGCAGTGGTAACCGCATTCCCGGACCCATGACGCCAGATCAGTGACGGAGGTCTGCCTGGGATCGAAGGTCACGCTCGCGGTTTGCGCTACCGGATTCGCATCAACGCTCAACACGCCGGGGCGGCGGGCGAGCACCGACTCGACGATCGCTCGCGAGGATGCCCATTGAACGCCCTGCACTTCGAGGACAGTAGTTTCGGCCTCCTGAGTCATGTGAATCTTCCATTCTGAAGAATCGGTCTCACAGCGACAATCTCCGTGTCGAATACTTTCATCCTATACCCATGGGGGGTATACGATCGGCGCGATCCACCTCGTCGGTGGAAGGCTGTCGTAGGGCCTTTGGGTCGTTAATCAGGCAACGCTACTAGGGTAGATAGTATTCCGGAATGCTTCTACCGGCTCACGGCTCGCTTGTCGTTCGTTGCTCGCCGTGACGGCTTGAGGCGCACTGAACGACTACCCCTTCCGGGAGGATGCACCGCCTGAAAAAGGGGAGTGGTGCACGCCGTGTGATTGTCCAAAATACCCCAAGGGGTATGCTTGTGGCAGTGTCTATTCTCGAAATATGAGTCGAAGGAGTCGGATCATGATGTGGGGCTATGGAGGAAGTATGGGGCTGTACTGGCTCTTCGGGCTGCTGACAATTGTCGGTATCTCGTTGCTGGTCGTGCTCATGGTTCGGCTGTTTTCTGGCGATCGTAGTATCGGGCCGAAACAGGGGGGAGAGGTTGGGCCTGGCCGCGCGCGCCAGATACTGGATGAACGTTTCGCCAGGGGTGAGCTGACCGCGGAGCAGTACCGCGAACAGCGCGCAGTCCTGGGCGAGGATAAGTGGTGAAGCCTCTCAGCCGTCGAAGCGCTCTCACGCTCGGTGGCCTCGGGCTGGCGAGCACGGTTGCCGGGGGAGCGGGACTTCTCTGGAGCCAGCAGACAGCATCGCCTTTGGCCACCGGCTCAGGCTTTGGGGCGCCCTCCGGTGATTCACTGGTTCAGCCGCCCGAGCTGCGTAGCGCCGATGGCCGCCTCAAGGTCCGCCTAGATGCTGCACCGGGGGACGTGAAGATTTCCGGTCGCGGCGCCACCGTGCTGAGCTATAACGGGGGCGTGCCGGGGCCTACCCTACGCGTTCAGGCGGGCGACACGCTCAGTGTGAGCCTGCACAACGGCCTCAACGATCCGAGCAACCTGCACGTGCACGGATTGCATGTTTCTCCGTCGGACAACGGCGACAACATGTTCGTGACCGTGAAGGCCGGAGACTCATTCGACTACGAATATCAGCTGCCGCCTGATCACCCGCCAGGAGTGTACTGGTATCACCCGCACCACCACGGGTTCGTCGCCGATCAGGTCTTCGGCGGCCTTTACGGGGCCATCATTGTTGAGGACCCCACGCCCATCAGGGCAACGCGAGAGCGCGTGCTCGTCATCTCAGACATCACACTGGACAGCCTGGGCCGCATCCCTCCCGTCACGCCGATGGAACAGATGGCGGGACGGGAAGGACAACTCGTTCTGGTCAACGGGCAGGTGAATCCGGTCATGACCGCCCGTCCGGGGGAACGCGAACGTTGGCGCATCGTCAACGCCTGTGTGTCCCGGTACCTGCGGCTGCGTCTCGACGGGCAGGAGCTACAACTCCTCGGCATCGACTCGGGACGGTTCCAGACCCCCGGCGACGTCGATGAGGTAGTGCTGTTACCCGGCAACCGAGCGGACCTCCTGGTTACCGCTGTCTCAGGGACATCCATCTTCCAGACCCTGCCCTACGACCGCGGCGGCACGAACGGAATGATGGGCGGGATGATGGGCGGCGGCGCTGGACCTAGCGGGCAGGACGCTCAGAGCAACCCTCGCGGCTTTTCAGTGGCGACACTAACGGTGTCCGGTGATGCGATGACCGCCCTGTCCGCAGTCCCCGAGCAGGCCGTGCCCCCAGATCTTCGTTCGCGGCCCGTGACGGCGCGTCGCGAGCTCACGTTCGGGATGGGAGTGGGCGGGATGAGGGACGGCTCGATGATGAGTTTCACCATTAATAATGAGGTGTTCGATGCGAACAGAACAGACACCACGGTTCAGGCCGACAGCATCGAAGAATGGACCCTGACAAACACCACCCAGATGGACCACCCCCTGCACCTGCACGTGTGGCCAATGCAGCTCGTTGAGGAAAATGGCAGGGCGGTCGAGTCTGTGGTTCGGCAAGACGTTGTCAATGTTCCGGCAGGGGGACGAGTGAAGGTCCGCGTCGCCTTCGACGACTTCGCCGGACGGACTGTCTATCACTGCCACATCCTCGATCACGAGGACAACGGGATGATGGGCGTCATTGAAGCAAAGTAACAACGACTCCTGACAGGGGCTTTCCTGTGTGACCGCGGTTCACTGCGACGGGAGCCGACCTCGGCTACTACTATGAAGGATAGTAGACAAAGAAGGAGGCGCTCATGCGCACACGAATCTGGATCATCTCCCTGGCCGCTGGTGCGTTGCTTGCAGCAGGCGCCGTCGCTCCGGCCTACGCGGCCGAGGGCAGCAGCCCTCCGGCCCCGGCGGGTCAGGCCGAGGATAGCGCCCGCGGACACATGGCCGCGATGCACAGAGCGCCCGGCCTGGTGAAAATGCACGAACAGATGATGGCCGGGATGTCCGACACGACTGACATGACGGCCGGTGCACCCGGCATGGCGAAAATGCACGAGCAGATGATGGCCCATCACCCGGCTGGCGACGCTTCGTCGGAGGCTGGCAATAAAAGCCCGGAGGCGTCACGGTGAGTACGGCGCTCTATGGTCTGGCCCTCCTGGCCTGCTCAGTGGCTATGGGCTTGATGATGTGGTTCATGATGCGAGGGAAGAAGACAGCTGATGCGCCGAAGTCGCTGTCGGCGGCCGATGAAATGGAGTTGACCGTACTGCGCGCGGAGGTGGACACGCTGCATCTGCCGGATTGAGGTTTTTTCCTGCCTCAACACTTGTTCGATGGCCGTCAGTGCGGTTGCAGTGTGAGATCCGGGCTTCCGGGGGGAATGCTCAGCGTCGATCACATGGTCAAGGACTGCTCGTCCTCCGGGCACGGGTCCATTGTTCCCGCTGCGGATGCGGGGGCGATGGCGAGGAACAAGGGCAATGCGATCAACAATCCCATAGCCAAAGCAGCGACGGTTGTCTTCCCGGCGCCGAGGGGCCGAACCGGTGAAATGAGTCTCCTGACTCGGCTGGGAGCTGACTCTCCCCCAGCGCCGAGGGCCGCCGCGGGGGTCAGACCGTGTTCAGCCAGGCGCACCAGGGCGGTGGCCACTGTGGTCCGGTCGCTGTGTCTGGCCGCACTGTCATCGGCCAGCATCTCGACGAGCCGGCCGAGTTCTCTGCGTGCGGTTCGAAACGCTGTGACGCGGGGGAAGGCATGCTGCAGTGCATCGGATGCCGCGAGGATGAGGTCGTGGCGTCCTCGCAGGTGCGCCCGTTCGTGAGCCAGAACGGCGAGGAGCTGATTGTGATCCAACGCCGACAGGGCGGCGCTGGTCAAGACGACCTGGTGAATCCTGCCTGGTAGGCAGTACGCGGCGGCGGCCGGATGGTCGACGACGAGAGCGTCGTATCGGAGGTGGGGTCGCGCGATGAGGGCCAGGGCGTCCAATTGCACTTTCCTGTTACGGGCTGCGATTGCCCGGTCTGCGGCCAGGCAATAGGCGACCCGGACGAGGATGGCACTTGCGGCGGCAGCGCCGGCGGCGCTGACCACGGCACCGCCCGGCGTGGAGTATTGCGCGAGGAGGGCCATCGCGCAGGTTCGGATCCAGTCGGCGAGGTTGATGGTCCAGGGAATCGCGGGGATGGCCAGGCTCGAACCGGCAAGCAGCACCGCCAAAACAATTGAGACGCTCAGCGTTTGCCAAGCAGCGATCCCGATCCGGGGAGACCGCTCGAGCCACGACATCCGGCGCAAGAGGGCCGGCCCCAGGACGGCCAGAATCACGGCGAGGACCGTCAAAACGGCTGGAGCAATCATGGCGCGGTGCTTGTGCGACCCTGAAGGTGCTCGTCAAGGGCAAGACGGAGGCTGGCGACTTCCTCTGGCGGAATATGGTCGAGGAAGTGCAAAAGTGTCACCGAAGTGTCAGCTCCTCCGGCGAGGACTTCCCCCATGAACGCGGCAGTGTGCTGCTCACGCGTCTGCGCAGGTCGGTAAAGGTACGCACGGCCGTCCTTCTCCCGGGTCAGCAAGCCTTTGCGGCGCAGGTTGTCCATAACCGTCATTACCGTTGTGTAGGCGAGTGTGCGCTCGCGTTGGAGATCCTCCAGCACCTCGCGAACGGCGACCGGGCGCCCCCAGGACCAGATGCGATCCATGACGTGCTGTTCCAGCGTGCCGAGTGGGCGCACCATGGGTTGCTCCCTTCAACGCTCTAATAGAAACGAGAACCCCTAATCGACTACCTTCCATAGTAACGTACGGTCTCTGTTGCGCTCGCGGGTTCCTGTGCCGATCAGCCCTGGACGCCACCAGAGCAGGGTGCGCCGGGTTCGGGTGTCTGTGGGCCCTGTAGGTAGGTCTGCAGGAACAACTGCAGGCGGGGGTCATCCACGCTATCCAGTTGCAGTTGTTTTCCCCAAGCGCTGGCGATAATCGGGGCGGGGAGGTCGGGATACGGGCTCAAGAGTTCGTATGGGTTCGACTCGGCATCAGCCGTCAGAGTGTCAATCTGCTCTTGCGGCAGATCGGATCGGTAGGTGACCCACACCGCGCCATGCTCGAGCGAGTGCACGGCCCGCCAGGTGTCTACCGGCTTCGTATACACGCCACAGTTTGTCAGCTCGGCGGAATGTTCCCCGCCGACGGGGGGAAGCGTTGGAAACGCAATCTCGTTGACCACGTGGTCGCGGCTCAATCCATCAGAACTCTCCACGCCGCTGATTGGCTTGTCTGCTGCCGAACTGGCTGCGTCCTGGTTTTTCTGGTTGACGATGAAGATGGAGACAACGGTCGCCACGAGGGTGATTGCGACGACGGTGCCCAAGCCGGAGATCCAGAAGCTCCGACGCCGCTCGCCCCGCTTCAGCTCCGCTCGTGCGGCCGCGACGATCGCCTGCCGATGTGCTCTGTCCTCTGTGTTCGGGTGTTCCATTTGGACGGTCCTCTCTATTTTTGTTCTGAATTGTGATGTACGGCAACGCCCTGTCAGCTGCCGTTCGAGCCCGGCCGCCCCTGGGCGGCTACGTCGGAGCGGGACAGGTGGTGCCGCAGCTTCTTCTCCGATAGCCGCCCGTAGCTGAACATGACGTCGTCGATCAGGATTCCGGGGGCAAAGATGATGCCGTTCCGAGCGGCCAGAGCCCGGCCTGCATCGGTGTCCAAGCCGATCGTCTCGACCTGAAAGGAATAGTCCGCGGCGAGTCGGGACAGTACCAGCTTGGCTTGATCGCAGGCGTGGCACGAGGGTTGCGTCAGTACGGTGATTCGCATCAGGCGTCGGTCCGGAGAGCCTGCATCTGGGTGAGAATCTCGTCTACCGGCACGTACATGGTGAAATTCGGCGGGCCGCCGTAGTCGGCGCGCCACTCAATTTCCCCCGTCGGCCCAACCAGGATGAAGCTGTGCCCGTTGCGGGATTCACCCATCATTCCGTACTTGTTGGTCTGGTAAGTCAGGGAGACATCCAGGCGGGTATCGGCCAAAGCGACCGCCGTCAGCTTGTCGTCGGCCATTTTTTGGGCGATCAGGTCCACCGGTCCGCTGGTGATGGTGAGGAGCTGATCGACGCCGGCAGACTGCAGTTCGGTCTGGGCGGCCTCCAGATCGCGGATTTGGTCCCAGCACGGCTGGCACCCGATTCCCTCATGGAAAAAGAGCAGAACGGACTCGCCACGGTAGTCGCTGAGATTGACCGTCCCCCCGGCCGTGGAAGCGAGAGAAAAATCTGGGGCTTCCGCGCCCGGGCCGGGAGCACCCACGGCGTAGCTGACCGAGGCGGTGTCTTCCACAGCCGTGGGGGTCCCGTTCCACGTGCTGTCCATGGCCACCAGGATGGCTGCCGCAACCGCCATGATGCCCACGACCATCGTTGCCCGGCGCAACCCAGTGCTCCTGGCACGTGATTGCAGGCGTGTGCCCGGACGGCGATTCTCTCGTGATGCCATTACTGTGACTTCTCTGTCCGGGTGCGCGTATGCGCCTGGTCGGGTCGGTTGCCGGAGGCGGTCGGCGTGGCTGCGTGCTTTCGGCTGCGCAGCGCCGTCCAGACCACAGCGCCGAGAGCGGCGAAGACGGCGAGCGTCGAGACCCACCCTGGAATGAAGGCCAGGAACTGCTGGATGACGGCGGCCCAGTGCCCCAGTGCTGCGGCGAGTTCAACCTGCCACCCGTCCGGTGCCATGCCGGGTCCCTGCACTGCGAGGACGACGGTGAGCACGCCCATGGCGATCATCAGCGCGCTTGAGAGCACTGTTCCCACGGGTAGCCGCCACCGGGCTCCGGGTCCGATCGGAATGGTCGTGGACGCGAGCAGGCGACTGGCTCCCCAGTTTTTTCTGTCCCACACCAACGCCAAGGCGCACAGGGGTGCGATCATCCCGAATACGTAGGCGACGCCCACTGCGGCGGCGGCCGGGAAAGACGAAGCGGCACCGGAGAGCGCCGCCACTCCGGCGAGGACTGGGGCGCAGCACGCGCTGGCGGCACCGGAGAACACTCCGAGTCCGTACACCGAGCCGATGCTGGTTCCGCCGCCGCGTCCGGAGGGCATCGGTAGCATCATTTTCCAGCCCCCCAGGGTGGCAGCGCCCACTGCCACCATCGCGAGCCCGACGACACTGAAAATTCCAAAATGGTACTGGAATAGGATGCGGCTGAGGAAGGCAGCACCTAAAGCGATGGGGAGGATGATGGTGCCGACTCCGGCGGCGAACACCAGTGTCATGCCGAGGATCTGGCTCCGGCTGCGGAAGCTGGAAGCGAAGAACGCCGGCAACATGACGGAGGCGCAACATGGGGCCAGGAGGGCCACGACACCGCCGAGAAACGCTGCCAGAATCGTTGTCGAGAGCAAGACCTGCCCCATGAACGAGCTCCAATCAGTACGAGTTGGGAGCATCCCCAACTACTATTTGCCATAGTAGTTCAGCGTGGCTGAGCGTTCACCCTGCGGCCGACGACGGCTCCTGAGCTCGGCGGATACTGCCCTGCGTTGCTTTGCAACGCCGGCCGGGGGCTAGCCAAGGGTGATTCCTCTCACGCTCATGAAGGGTGCCGGGTCAATGCGCGCTCCGTCAACCCGAGTTTCGAAGTGCGAATGGCACCCGCTGGACGCCCCGGTCGTGCCGACGAGCGCGATCGTCTCGCCGGCGGCCACGCTCTGCCCATTGCCGACAAGGATCTGGCTGTTGTGGGCATAGCCGGTCTGCACACCGTTGCCGTGATCGAGGAGAACCCAGTTGCCGTAACTGCCGAGATAACCGGAGTAGATGACGGTGCCGCCGGTGGCCGCCGAAACCGCCTGCCCGCACCCGGCAGCGATGTCGGTGCCGTAGTGAAAGGCTCCGACACCGTCAACGGGTTTGGAGGGGCGTGGGCCGAAGGAGTCGCTGATCCATCCAGACACAGGGAGCGCCCATCCCTGGCCGCTGAGCTGACCGGAGTCGCGGTCCGCGCTCCGAGCGTTACCGCCGGTGCTGGGGGCAGCGGTTGCAGCGGTGGCCGCCGCGGCCGCGGCCGCTCGTCGTGCTTCCTCGCCCGTGGCAAAGTCAGCTTCTGTTGCCGCACGATTTTCGGTCAGGACCGCTAGCTGTGCCTGGAGGGTGCCCGAGTTCTGTTCGTGTTCGGCGAGCTTGGTCTCCAAGGCGGTGCTGGCGATAGTGGCATCGGTCAGAGCCGTCTCCGCTTTCTTGGCCAACGCGCCAAGCTCCTTCTGTGCAACTTTTGCCTGATCGGTCAGGGAGGTCGCGGAGTTACGGTCTGCTGCTGCCTGGTCATAGATCGTGCTTGAACGCTCGGTGAGCTTGCTCATGGCGCCGAGCTGGTAGAGCAGCGCGTCTGCGTTTTCTCCTTCAAGGAAAATGTTTATCGAGATGTCGGAGGCACCCGCACGCGCCAGCAAGGCCGCCAATCGGCCGGCCTGTTGCTGCGAAATATTGGCGAGCTGGGTCGCTTCATCGGCCTGGCCCTGGAGTGTCGTGGCACGGTAGGTGGCCTCGTCGAATGCGCCTTGAGCGTGCTCGTATTCAGCGCCACGGCGCGTGGCCCGGTCACGGGCCGCAGCCACCTCGGTCGTCAGCCCGGCGATGAGGTTTTTGAGCACTGTGATTTGAGTTTGCTTCGCCGTCTCGTTTGAACGGGAGGTCTCAACGTCTGGCCATGACGGGTATTCGGCTGCCGCCGCACGCGGCGCGACACCGATGATGGCGAGGAGGGAAAGAGTGGCCACCATCGTTCCAGCCCACTTCAGGAGAAGCGGGTGCCGAGGACGTGATTCAGTTTGCGTCATCGGGGCGAACTCTCTCTGTGAGCCAGGCGAATGGGTCCGTCGGCTTTGAACCGCCGAGGAGAATCTCGAAATGAAGGTGTGGACCGGTGCTCTGCCCGGTGCTGCCGACGTTGCCGACGAGCTGGCCGACGAGTACGGGTTGCCCGATTTCGAGAGCCAGGGTGCCTTCCGACATATGGGCGTAAAGGCTTCTGACCAGGCGGTCGTCGATCATGTGCTCGATGATGGCGTACACGCCGAGGCCGCTGTCGTCGGTTGCCGAGACGTCCTTCACGATGCCGTCCGCGATTGCCTGGATGGGAGTGTTCACTCCGGGATTCATGTCCAGGCCCTTGTGGAAGCTTGAGCAGCCGTCGCAGGGGGCGGCACACGTGGACCGAAGTCGGTCGTGATGGGGACCCCGACTGTGAACGGCCACTGGACCGGCGAAGTCACGTCATTGACAATGGTGCTCGCCGTTTGGGCGTAGGCGCCCGGCGAGGACGGCTTCTGCATTCGGCCCACGGTGAATCCGTCGCGCAGGATGGTGACGGCGTCCGCTGCGTTGACTGGCAAATTTTGCGGTGCGTCAGGGACCGGCTGGCTCTGTTGATTCGCCGTGGCCGCTTCGGGGTTCACAGCGAGAGCGGGGAGTGAGACGCTGACGGCGAAAAGCCCGACGAAGACCATCGCCACGACGCCGAACAGTCGCTGCCGCACCGGTGGCGGAACCGGTCGGTCGGACTGCTGTCGGCGCGGTATGTGTGTCAGCCTGCGGGGTTGCCGATGACGCTGGTGTTTTTCTGCCGCCCGCAGAAGGCGACGGGATGTGTCTGGGGGAGTGTTCATGAATGGTGTTCCTTGTACCGATGGCATGGCCGAGCGGAGAAACCTCAGCGATTGTTCACGGCGGGCGAGCGCATGACAATGAGCGGGGACCGCAGGACGGTCCCCGGGTGGTGGGGGGTCCTACAGGGTGGAGAGGATGTCCTTCATGACATCGATCTCATCGGTCTGGCTCGTGACGATGTTCGACGCCATGGCCTTGGCGTCCTCGTTTTGACCTTCATCCAGTTCCAGCTCCGCCATCATGATCGCGCCCTGATGGTGGACGATCATCTGTTCCAGGTAGAGCTCGCCGGCCTGCGGGCCCGACGCATTCTCCAGGGCCATCATGTCGTCGTCGGACATCATTCCATCCATGCCGCCGGTGCTGGTCTCATCGGTGCCCCACTCGGTCAGCCAGTCTCTGAGCTGCTCAATTTCCGGTTCTTGGGCGGCTTTGATCTGCGTGGCGAGGTCAGCGATGCGCACGTCGACCTCGCCCTTGGCGAGGATGTCCTCGCTCATCTCGACGGCTTGCTCGTGGTGGGGGATCATCATCTGTGCGAAAGTCACATCAGCCGACGCGAAAGAAGCGGAGGCAGTGGGGGCGCTGGATGACCCGGACGGACTGCGGGGCTCCGTCCCGTTGGTGCAGGCGCTGAGCGTGAGCACGGCGGCGAGGGCCGCCCCTGCCAAAAGATACGTACGTGGTTTGAACATTGTTTTTCCATTCATTAGCAGACCAGAGAAACCGAGGCGCCGGCAGGGCGCAAGAAAGCCACGCGGCCACGAGGGCGCGTCGGCTGCGGTTCGGTCTAAATGCGACTGATGGAAAGAATGGTCAGATTCGGCCTGTGAATATCCAGTACCGGGCGGAGAGAGAGCCAAACGATGTCACCGCCCGCGTCGAGCAGTCGGCGGTACGTCGACGGCAACCGAGCCAACACGACCAACGATGCAATCACCAGCAGAATGGTGCAGGTCATCGCGACGATCGCACAGTCCAACAGGCAGTCGGAACAATCGACGGCTCCGAGACCGGTGTGGGCGATGACGGACATCGCCGGGACTGCGACTGCCGCGACGCCCGGGAAGACACCAGCCTGTGTGGTGTAATCGGACGCAACCTGGGTCCAACCTGTCTCGTGACCGGCATGCGTTGAGTTCATGGCCAGCACACCGAAGAGAAGTGCGGCCATGGCGACCAGCGCCACCAACCCGGACACGGGGACAGGCCGGTTGCGCGAAGCAACGTGTGCCGTGCTATCCAGCTTCATGTCACCTCCGGTTCCGTGCCTGGCGGTTCGATTCCCGCCCATACCTATCCAAGAGTATCGACTTTCACATGGTGTGATCTGTGAGATGCGATTCCACAGTTCACCCGATGGTGGCCGGATGTGCGGTGAGCGTTCCGGTAGGTATCGGGGCACCCGTCATGTTGAGTCCGCGGAAGCCGCGCAGCCGGAGGCTGTTGCTCACCACGAAAACGGATGACAGCGCCATGGCCGCGCCGGCGATCAACGGGTTGAGCAAGCCCAGCATGGCCAGCGGGATCGCCGCCACGTTGTAGGCGAAGGCCCAGAACAAGTTGGCCTTGATGGTCGCCAAGGTGCGCCGGGAGAGTCGGATCGCATCAGCTGCCGCGATGAGGTCGCTTCTGATCAGGGTCAGATCGCTGGCCTCGATGGCGACATCCGTTCCCGATCCCATCGCAATGCCCAGGTCAGCGGTGGCCAGTGCCACAGCATCGTTCACGCCGTCGCCGACCATGGCAACCACATGTCCCGCGCTCTGTAGCTCGCGGATGATTTGCGCTTTCTCAGCCGGCAGCACACCGGCACGAACGTCGCTGATGCCGACCTCAGCCGCAACGAAGGCCGCGACGGTCTCGTTGTCGCCGGTGAGGAGCACCGGCTGCAGGCCCAGGCGACGAAATTCCCCGATCGCGCCGGCGCTGGTGTCTTTGACGACGTCAGAGACGGCGAGGATACCCCTGGCCTGGCCGTCCCAGGCGACGGCGACCGCGGTTCGTCCCTGCGCCTCGAAGGCGGCCAAGGCAGCCTGGAGCTCGGACGGAAGTGGGATAGTCCACTGTTCCGTCAGCCAGCGTGGACGCCCCACGAGAACGACCCGACCGGCTACCAGGGCTTGAACGCCGAGACCGTCCGTCGAAGCGAAGGACTCGGGTGGCGGTAGTTCGCCAGCGCGTTCCCGGGCACCAGACACAATTGCTTGGGCGATGGGATGTTCGGAACCCGTCTCCGCTGCCCCGGCGAGGTGAAGCAGGAGCTGCTCGTCTCCACCAGCGACAGGAACGGCCGCCACGAGCGTCATCCGGCCGGTCGTGACCGTGCCGGTCTTGTCGAGCACGATGGTGTCTACCCGGCGGGTTGATTCGAGAATCTGGGGTCCCTTGATCAGGATGCCCAGCTGCGCTCCACGCCCGGTGCCCACGAGCAGAGCGGTAGGGGTCGCCAAGCCGAGCGCGCACGGGCACGCGATGATGAGCGTTGCCACGGCCGCGGTGAATGCGACGACGGTGCCTGCCCCGAGCAGCAGCCAGACCACAAGGGTGGCCAGCGACAACCCGATCACGATCGGGACGAAGATCGCTGAGACCCGGTCGGCGAGGCGCTGTACCTCGGCCTTGCCGGTCTGCGCCTGTTCGACCAAGCGGCCTAGCTGGGCGAGCTGCGTGTCCGCGCCAACGCGGGTGGCCCGCACGACCAGGCGACCACCTGAGTTCAGGGTGGCGCCGACCACGGCCGCGCCGGGCCCGACTTCGACCGGAACGGATTCGCCGGTGAGCATGCTGACGTCGATCGCCGAGTTTCCTTCTATCACGGTGCCGTCCGTGGCGATCTTCTCGCCGGGACGGACGACGAACTGGTCGCCGACGACCAGGGACGCGGTGGGGACGGTGGTCTCGACACCATCCCGCAGAAGGGTCGTCTCTTTCGCCCCGAGTTCGAGCAGCGCCTTCAGCGCGGCACCAGACTGTTTCTTCGCACGGGCCTCGAAGTAACGGCCAGCCAGAATGAACACCGTGACGGCGGATGCGACCTCCAGGTAGATTTCATCGGCACCGCTTCCCGGGGTGGCGGTGAAGGTGAAGGCCATGGTCATGCCCGGGACTCCAGCCATTCCCAGAAAGAGGGCGTAGAGCGACCAGCCGAGTGCGGCGAGCACTCCGATACTGATCAGGGTGTCCATAGTCGCAGCACCGTGGCGCACATTCACCCAGGCAGCGCGATGGAACGGCCATGCTCCCCAGACAGCGACCGGGGCGGCAAGGGTGAGAGCCAGCCATTGCCAGTTGGTGAATTGCAGCGGGGGGATCATCGAGAGTAGCAGCACGGGGGTGGCGAGCACGGCGGACAGGATCAGACGCTGGCGCAGGCTGGCCACTTCGCGGTCTTGGTCCGTGGGCACATCGAGTGTCGGCACCTCAGGCGGTTTCGGACGTGCCGCCGTGTATCCGGTCTCCTCAATCACCGCAATGGCATCCTCAACCGTCGTGCCGTCAGGGATGAGGACACTGGCCTTCTCGGTGGCGTAGTTCACCGATGCCTCGACCCCGGGCATTCGGTTGAGTTTTTTTTCAATGCGCGCCGCGCAGGAGGCGCAGGTCATGCCGCCGACGAGAAGGTCGACCTGCTCTCCACTCATCGTGTCGCCGTGACCAGTTCGTAGCCTGCCTCATCGATGGCGGCGGCCACAGCGGCGGGATCGAGAGGTCCGGAGCTGGAGACGGTGACCACGGAGACGCCGCCCGGAACAAGGTCAACCTCCACGGCTTCGGCTCCGGCGACCTGGCCCACTTCGGCCGTCACGCTCTTCACACAGTGTGAGCAGGTCATTCCCGACACCCGGAAAGAGGTGGTCATGCCGGTGCGTTCTGCGCTGCGCTCGGATGTGTGCTCGTGCGACCCGCACCTACACGAAGAGTCAGTAAGGCCAAGGTCGTTCTTATTCAACGTCGACATAGTATTCGCGATTCCTTTCGTTCC
Source organism: Cryobacterium sp. TMT2-15-1 (assembly GCF_004402345.1). Lineage (NCBI taxonomy): Bacteria > Bacillati > Actinomycetota > Actinomycetes > Micrococcales > Microbacteriaceae > Cryobacterium > Cryobacterium sp. TMT2-15-1. Next base: position 66,123 of record NZ_SOGD01000056.1, read on the forward strand.
TCGGCGATCAAAGCAACCGTCGGGACGTACCCCCAGGGGATACACCCACGGTATACCCCAGGGGGGTACTCGGTCAACATGAGATCGGTGCGCACGGCCGCTCACCCCGTCGCTGTGAGGTGGACCACCCGTGGGTATGCCCAGGAGAGTTCACAGTGGCAGCACTCGCCGGCAGGCCACCAGGATCGCGCGGGGCAGACCAGATCGGAACACACATCAACGAGTGATGAGAATTACGAGAGCGCGGTGACAACCCACGCTGGCCCGCAGTCCGTGGCCTTGGGCTTACTCGAGGACCACATGAGCCACTGTGTTATTGCCGTTGTCGCTGCTGGCGCCGAAGAAGGCGACGCCGAGATCAAGGAAGCGTCAACCGCAATCGCACGACTGGTCCGCTCCTAACTCACCAGCCAGCGTCGAGCCGCCGGCAGCATCGACGATCGATGACGGATGTGGCGGCGCATCCAGTGCCGCCTTCGGCCTATGAGAGGCCTACCACTCTGTGTACGGCACACTCGAGAAAGTGACCAGAAACGAACCGAAAACCGCGTGGCGTGACCAGAGCCGGACCGTGTATATCCGTGCCAGCGCGCACAGTAACCACATCAAAATGGTGTAAATTCGCGGCATTCTGCCCTACCGGGCGTGGGCGGCACCGCCGAGACGACTTCAGTCGTTCCCGGTTCGCGTCCGGGCACCTCAGCACTACCCCTGAGTTTTCATCAAACCCAGCGATTTGCGTGTTTCCCGTCACACTGTTCGCACCGGGGACACTCGATCGCTGTCGTCGGCATAGTATCTGTGCACGACGTCAGGGCACACGGGAAGGCTCTTCCCATGACGAGTGGAGAGTGACATGGTGACTGCGCGCCGAGGAGTGCCGGAGGTTGACGCGATCGTGGTCGGTTCCGGGCCCAACGGCCTCGCCGCCGCGGTCACTCTCGCCCGGGCCGGATTCTCTGTGCGCGTCTACGAGAAGTCCGCCGGCGTCGGTGGCGGCGCCGCGACCGCGGAACTGACCCTGCCGGGCTTCCACCACGATGTCTGCTCCGCCGTGCACCCACTCGCGCTGGCTTCGGAGTTCTTCCAACGATTCGGGCTCGCGGATCGGATCGAACTGGCAATTCCCGATGTTTCCTACGGCCACCCGCTGCCGGGCGGCACCGCCGGCCTCGCCTACCGCAGCTTGACGCGCACCGTCGCCGAACTGGGCAGGGACGGCGCGGCCTGGAATCGGTTGTTCGCGCCCCTCGTGGCGCATGCCGAGCAGGTCGCGCAGTTCACCGGTGCGCAGCTCTTGCGACTGCCGAAGCATCCGATCACCGCACTGCGCTTCGGCTTACGCTCCCTCGAACAGGGCAGCCCGCTCTGGGACCTGCGCTTCTCAGGCGATGCCGCTCCTGCCCTGCTCTCCGGCGTTAGCGCCCATACGATCAGGTCGATGCCGAGCATCGTCACGGCCGGTGCGGGCCTCACCCTCGCCACGTATGCGCACGCGGGCGGCTGGCCGATACCGGTCGGCGGCAGCGGCGCGATCGTGACCGCGCTGGTCGACGATCTGCTCGCTCACGGCGGTGAGATCGTCACGTCGACCGAGGTGCGGCGGCTGAGCGAACTGCCGCCGGCCCGCGTGGTGATGCTTGACCTGACGCCGCGTGCGCTTCTACGACTCGCCGAGGGCGAGCTTCCCGGCGCCTACGCCCGACGGTTGCGCGCCTTCCGGTACGGAAACGGCGTCGCCAAGGTCGACTTCGCACTTTCGGGTCCGGTGCCCTGGCAGGCAGCCGGGGTGCGGGCGGCTGGCACCGTGCACGTGGGCGGCACTCGGGCTCAGATCCGGCGAGCCGAGAACACCGTTGCGCGGGGCGGACACGCCGAAGAGCCGTATGTTCTCGTGTCCCAGCCCAGCGGCACCGACCCCAGTCGCGCGCCGGCCGGTCAGCACACTCTGTGGGCGTACACCCATGTTCCGCGCGGCTCAACCATCGACCAGACCGAAGCGATTGTGCGCCAGATCGAGCGCTATGCCCCGGGTTTCCGTGACACGATCCTGGCCAGCGCCGGTCGCACCGCGACGGAGATGGAACGGCTCAATCCCAATTACGTCGGCGGTGACATCTCGGCCGGCGAGGTGAGTCTGACGCAACTCGTGCGCCGCCCGGTACTCTCCACTGACCCCTGGCGCACCCCCCTGAGCGGCGTGTACCTGTGCTCGTCGTCCACACCGCCGGGCCCCGGCGTGCACGGCCTGGCCGGCTGGTACGCGGCCCTGAGCGCTCTTCGACACGACCTCGGGGTGCGCACAGCCCCCGATCTTTCCCCGACCAACCTGAAATAGGTGACACAGTGGCCGTGAACTACCGCACCATGAGCTGTCCGCCCGAGAACGTCTTCGCCGTCCTCGCTGCTGGCTGTACCCGGGCTGGGTCGTCGGAGCCTCCCGCATGCGGGCTGTCGACACGGCCTGGCCGACGGCCGGAAGCTCCATCCATCACTCGGTGGGCGTCTGGCCGGCTCTGATCGACGACTCCACTTCTGCTCTGGAGTGGGAACCACCCAGGCACGCGCTGTTCACGGCCCGTGGCTGGCCGATCGGGGAGGCCCACGTGGCCCTCGATGTGAAGGCACGAGGTGGCGGATGCGTCGTGCGCATCACCGAGGACGCCACCGCCTGCCCCGGCCGGTTCGTGCCCTCCTTCCTGCGCGTCCCGGCCATCAGTGTGCGAAACGTGGAGACTTTGCGCCGGCTCGCTTTCCTATGCGATTGAGTCGACCGCGTTGCAATGGTGGTCCGTCTATTCGCTGCTTTCGGTTCGTCGCGGATGGCACAGCGACTGTCAGGCCGATGGGGAGAAGGCGTCGAGGGAGTGACGTGCGATCGGGTTGCAGTCGAGGGCGCAGCCGAGATCTTCCGGTGCCGCAGGCGCGTCGATGTCCCTCATCGTGTTTTACGCCCCGGTCGCAGTGGCGACGTCGACCAGTCCGACTGAACACGAGCACGACGGCGGTGGAGAGGGTGTTCATCATCCGCGGAACGCCGAGTTCGGGACGGAGTCCTCCATCCGTGAAACGGCACCGCCGACAGCGATCAGTGCGCACTCCTCTCACACCACCGCAAGCGCCCGTGAACATCAGTAGGGACGATTTCTGTCATCGGACGACTCTCAGGATCAGCCCGGTCGGGCGTCTAGGATCGAAAGTCCACGACGTCCTGGAGGAATCCTATGAAGTGCCCAAATGACTCAACCACCCTCGTGATGAGCGAACGCAGTGGCGTGGAAATCGACTACTGCCCCGAATGCCGCGGCGTGTGGCTGGACCGCGGCGAACTCGACAAGATCCTCGACCGCGCGGAAAAGGAAGCCGCCCAGGCGGCGCCGGTCCCGCCGGTCGCCGGGACACCGGTTCAGCCGTATCCGGACACCCGCAACCGCCCGCAGTATGGCGAGCGCGACCGGAGTTATGACGACCGAGACCGTGGCTACGACAACCGTGACGGATACCGTCCCAAGAAAAAGGAGAACTGGCTCGGCGAACTCTTCGGTTAGACGTTCGCGGGGGTCACCCGCTCACGGCTCGGCGTCTCTATTTGTGAGCAACCTCCCAGCGGGATTCCGAGCGACTGTCAGAGCCCCGGCGTAACATCAGGGTATGAACCATTTCGGAACAGGTCGTTGATCGTGTCACGCAATTCAACCCGGTGGCTTCCTGCCATCGTCGTTCCGGTTGTCATCGTCGCCGGTGTCATCGCCGTGCCTCTGCAAGCCGGTGCAACCGTCGATCTGCCTGATAAAACGCCCGAGCAAGTGCTCCTCATGGTCAGTGACAGCACCATCAGCGCCTTCTCCGGCACCGTCGACAAAACAGCCGAGCTGGGACTACCCGACATCGACCTGAACGCTGGCATGTCCGATTCCATGAGCGACTCGATGGCCGAGTCCGCACCGGAAGGTACGACCGAAGCGGGGGCGGCGGCCACCGGAGCGCTCGCCTCCGTGATGGAACTCTTCAGTGGCTCGCACACGGCCCGCATTTACGTGGACGGCAGCGACTCCGACGGCCCCGCGAAAGCCCGGGTGCAGATCCAGGACCGAATGGCCGAACGCAACGTGGTGAGCAACGGCACGGACGTCTGGACTTACGACTCCGAGACCAACACCGCCAGCCACCTGACCATCCCCGCCGACGCCCGGGCCATCGCTGAGGCGAAGTACGCCGCGATAGTTGACTCTGCCCCGGCTGGCCTGTCGACGCCCTCGCAGGTTGCCGAGCGTTTTTTGAGCGAGATTGACCCGAGCACCACAGTCTCGGTCGGCACCGACGGCACCGTGGCCGGTCGCACAGCCTACGAGCTGGTGCTCACCCCCAAGGCCACACGGACCCTGGTCGAATCGGTGTCTATCTCGGTCGACTCTGAGACGGGGGTGCCGCTGCAGGTCACCGTGCGCGCCGACGGCCAGGAAGACCCGGCTTTTCAGGTCGGCTTCACCGCCGTCGATTTCAGCACCCCGTCCGCCGATTTGTTCGACTTCACCCCGCCAGCCGGCGCCACCGTCGAAGAGGTCGCCCTTCCGGTCATGCCCGAGATAACCGAGATGACCGCCGACCAGGAAAAGCCTGAGATTCCGGCCGAGAATCTTCCCCTCGTAACGGGAAGCGGCTGGGACGCCATCGTCGAGGTGCCCGCGGCATCCGTTCCGTCCGAACTCAACGCCAACCCGCTCATCTTGGAACTGGCGACCGCGGTCGACGGTGGGCGACTATTCTCGACAGCCCTGGTCAACGTGTTCCTGACCGATGACGGCCGTGTCTTCGCCGGATCCGTTCCGGTGGAGATGCTCCAGGCCGCCGCAGCCCAGTGATCACGACACAGTGACAGCCGCAACCCCGGCTCCCGATCTCGCGATCGAGAGCCGGGGTCTCACCAAGCGCTTCGGCGAGCAGATCGCCGTAAACGAGATCGATCTCGCCGTTCCGCGCGGAGCGGTCTTCGGATTCCTCGGGCCGAACGGCTCCGGTAAGACCACCAGCATTCGCATGCTACTCGGCCTGACGCAGGCCAGCAGCGGGCAGATCAGGGTGCTGGGGCAGAGCATGCCCGACAGCCTGCACGAGGTGCTACCGCGGGTGGGCGCCCTCGTGGAGGGGCCGGCGTTCTACCCATTCCTCTCCGGGGCCGCCAACCTGCACCGGCTCGACACCGCCGACCGCAACGCGCCGTCTGGCACGCGAGGCGTCCGGGTCGAGCAGGCACTAGCGCGCGTGGGCCTGACCCACGCCGCCGGCAAGAAGGTGGCTGCCTACTCGCTGGGCATGAAGCAGCGCCTCGGCATCGCCAACGCGCTGCTGCAGCCGCGCGAGCTGCTCGTGCTCGACGAACCTACAAACGGGCTCGACCCGCAGGGCACCCGCGAGGTGCGCAGCCTGGTGCGGTCGCTCGCGGCCGAGGGCACCACGGTCTTCGTCTCGAGCCACCTGCTCGCCGAGGTGGAGCAGATGTGCACTCACGCGGCGGTGATGAGCGGCGGCAACCTCGTGGCCCAGGGCACGTTGGCCGACCTGCGCCACGTGGGCCAGACGCGGGTTCGCGTGCGCACACCGGATGCCGCCGCGGCCGCAGCCGTGCTGACCGGCCTCGGTCTGGCACCCGTGCACAGCGACGTGCCCGAGCAGGATCCCTGGGTCACGGCTCCGCTGCCTCGAGAAATGTCGGTCGACCTGACCGGACAGCCGGAGTCCATCGTCACGGCTCTCGTCGCCGGTGGTGTGCGCGTGCGCGGTTTCCTGATCGAGGAATCCAGCCTGGAAGAACGTTTCGTGGCCCTGACCGGAGAAGGTTTCGATGTCCTCCAATAGCGTGGCGAGCTCGAAGGAGTCGGGCAACGGCGTTCCGAGCAGGCGCCGATCAGCCGGACCGTCCCTGCTCGGCTCCGAGCTAACGGTGCTGTTCCGCCGCCGCCGCACCTGGGCGATGCTGGTCGCCATCGCTCTCATCCCCATCCTGCTCGCCGTCGCCGTGCGGCTTTCATCGGAGACCCTGTCACCGGGAGAGGGCCCGCCCTTCCTGGACCGGGTCACCCAGAACGGCCTGTTCGTGGCGTTCACCGCCATGATCGTGGCCATCCCGTTGTTCCTTCCGCTCACCATCGGCGTCGTCGCCGGCGACACCATCGCGGGGGAGGCCGGGCAGGGGACCCTGCGCTACCTGCTCGTGGCCCCGGCCGGGCGTTTGCGTCTGCTACTCGTCAAGTACGCCGGCGTCGCCGTGTTCTGCCTGGCCGCGACGCTGACCCTTGCGGTGGCCGGGACCCTGATCGGGGCCGCACTGTTCCCGGTTGGGCCGGTGACACTGCTCTCGGGCGATGTGATCAGCGTGCCGGAATCGCTGCTGCGCTCCGGGCTGATCTCGCTCTACGTGACAGTCTCGCTGCTCGGCTTCGCGGCGATCGGGTTGTTCATCTCCACCCTCACCGATGTTCCCGTGGGGGCGATGGCCGCCACGGTCGTGGTGTCGGTCGTCGTGCAGATCCTCGACGTGCTCCCGCAACTGTCGTGGCTGGATCCGTGGCTCTTCAGCCACTACTGGCTGGGCTTCGCCGACCTGTTGCGGCAGCCCATGGACCTGGGCTCGTTCGGCGACAACGTGCTCCTGCAGCTGGGGTACATCGCCGTGTTCGGTGCCCTGGCCTACGGCCGGTTCTCCACCAAAGACATCCTGTCCTGACTCTGTGTCCGGTCGAGACCACCACGCCCGAACAGCCGACGACGTTTGACCCCCGGATGCTCGACACCTGTCGATCAGGTCCGGCCCGCGGCCGCCGGGTGCAGGCTGAGGTGCGCCCCGGCTGCCACCCGGGTTCGGGGGACGCCCGCCCGAGGACGTAGCGTTGCTACTTCAGAACCCGAGTCGGGCCGCTTCACAACCGTGAGGCCCCAACGGGTTGACATGGTCGTCCTCTGGGGGGGCTGCGTCTGCGCCGTTTTGAGGAAGAAGCTCCATGCCTGAACGCACCACCGCGGTACCCGGACACTCACGTATCGGGGCCGGAGCCCGATACTCGCACGCGGATCCGAGCCTTGCTCGCTCGCTGAGCCGGCGGCACATCCAGATGCTCGCAATCGGCGGCACGATCGGAACCGGGCTGTTCATGGGCGCCGGCAAGACCATCTCCCTCGCCGGGCCGGCCGTGATCTTCGTCTACATGATCATCGGCTTCATGCTTTTCTTCGTGATGCGGGCCATGGGCGAGATCCTGCTGTCCAACCTGGACTACAAGTCGTTCAGCGACTTCGCCGGTGACCTGCTCGGCCCGTGGGCGAGCTTCTTCACCGGCTGGTCGTATTGGGCGTTCTGGGTGGTCACCGGCGTCGCCGACATCGTGGCCATCTCCGGCTACGTCGACGTGCTGGCACCGGGCACGCCGCTGTGGATCCCCGCGCTGCTCACTCCGGTTGTGTTGATCCTGCTCAACCTGCCGAGCGTCAAGGCGTTCGGTGAAGCCGAATTCTGGTTTGCGCTGATCAAGGTCGTCGCCATCGTGGCCCTGATCGGAACCGGCCTGGTGATGATCATTACGCACTTCACCTCCCCGTCGGGTGCCGTGGCCGGCTTCGAGAACATTTGGAACGACGGCGGGATGTTCCCGCATGGCGTCGCCGGCTTCGTGCTCGGCTTCCAGATCGCCATCTTCGCCTTTGCCGGAATCGAGCTTGTCGGCACCGCGGCCGCGGAGACGAAGGACCCGGAGAAGAACCTGCCCCGGGCCATCAACACCATCCCGCTGCGGCTGCTGCTCTTCTACGTGGGTGCCCTGGTGATCATCATGTCGGTCAACCCGTGGCGCACCATCGACCAAGGCAGCAGCCCTTTCATCGGTATGTTCGCCCTCGCCGGGCTGGGGGTCGCGGCCATCGTGGTCAACCTGGTCGTGCTCACCTCCGCCGCCTCGAGTGCCAACTCCGGCATCTACTCGACCTCCCGGATGGTCTACGGCCTCGCGCAGGACGGCAATGCCCCGAAGACCTTCGGCACGCTGAGCAGCCGCAAGGTGCCGAGAAACGCCCTGCTGTTCTCCTGCATATTCCTGCTGGCCGGGCTGGTGCTGCTGTACACGGGTGATTCCTTCATGGGCGCTTTCACGCTTGTCACCTCGGTGGCATCTGTGCTGACGATGTTCGTCTGGTCCATCATCATGGTCAGCTACCTCGCTTTCTTGCGCCGCCGTCCCCACCTGCACGTCGCCTCGAAATACAGGATGCCGGGCGCTCAGTTCATGCCCTGGGTCGTGCTGGCGTTCTTCGCCTTCATGCTCTGGGCCCTGGGCCAGGCTGACGACACGCGCCTCGCGCTGGTCGTGGCCCCGGTCTGGTTTCTGGCCCTCGGCGCCGCGTGGTACGTCAACCGCAAGGCGCCACTGCAGCAGGCCCGGATCGTGGAGTGGAAGGCCGACGTTCAAGCAGAGAAGGCCACGCTCGTCCGGCGCTAGATCCGCGGCCGCCGCGACCAGCGGTCTGCCTTCATCGCGAGGTGCAGTTCCAGCCGCACCTGGCCGCCCAGCGGGTCAGCGCCGATCAGGGTGCGGATCTTCGCCAGCCGGTTGTAGATGCTGCTGCGGTGCAGGTGCAGGGCCGCCGCGACATCCTGAACCGACCCGTCGGTGTCGTAGAGCAGTTCCAGCATCGGAAGCAACTCGTGGTTGTCGTCGAAGTCCCGCAGCTCGGCGAAGTGGACCGATTCCACGGGGGAAAGGTTGCGGCTGCTGGCCGCGAGGAATTGGTAGACGCCGATCTGGCGGAAATCGGCGATGGTGCCCAACCGGGCGTCGACGGTGGCGGCCTGCACCGCTTTGCGGGACTGGATGTAGGCATCCGGGAACCGTCTGAGATCGGTGAACACCTCGCTGAAGCCCATCAGGTCGGGGCGCTCGGGGGTGCCGCCGCGCCGGGCGAGTTCGGACCGATAGCGGTGAAGCATCTCGGTGTGCGCCACCTTGCCCGGTGAATCGCGCAGCAGCACAACCGCGTGGGTCTCGGTGCCGGCGCTGAACCGGGCCGCGTCGATGCCGACCGTGGCGTGCAGCGCCGAGATCCGCTGGAGCAGAACGCCGGCGGCGAAATCGGGCGTGGCCTCGCCGCCGTCGGCCTGCTCGACGGGGCGGGGCATCAGGGTGGCGAGATGCCACGGGCCGGTCGCATGAATCTGCGGCCAGCCCGCGATCTCCTCGATGGCGGATGTGTCCGCGTGGCAGGCCGCGAGGAATAGGGCCTCACGTTGACGGCGGTGCTCGGATTCGGCGGTGTTGGTGTCGAGCAGGGTCTCGGCCAGCCGGTCCAGCTGGCCGCGCACGGCGGGCAGCTCACGGAGGATCGCCTCCGGGGATTCGTCGTGCGACCCCTGCATCGCCCACAGGTAGCCGACCCGGAACCCCCGCACCATCAGCGGCACACAGACGCGGCCGAGCATGCCCAGCGCGGCGTTGGCGGGAACGGCGACGGGACGGACCGCTGTGCTGATTCCGTGCTGCAACTGCCAGGCGCTGACGTCGGCGGGCACCTTCTTGCTCAACAGGAAATTGACCCGCACGCTGTCGGCGAGCGGCTGGTCCCTGCTGTACGCCAGCAGGCCTCCGTCGAGGTCCTCGAGCGAGAGGGCGCGGTCCAGGCCGGCCGCGAGGTGTTCGACCAGGTCTTCGATTTCCGCGGTTCTCATTGGCTCAATGCTAGGGGGCCGGAGCAGGCCGGAAACGGACATCAGGCGACGCTTGCCGGGTTGACGCGCGACAACTGTCGAGTGACAAAGCGGTTCCCCATCTCGGTGACCGGTGCGGTCCGGAGCGAAGCCGACCGTGATCACCAGAAAAACCCCTGAAGGCGGGGCTTATTTATAGTGCGGTGGAGCCGTTGTCGGCATCGGGCTCCGCCGCTGGAGCGCAGGCCCGACGACGGCGTGCGGCTCGGGCCGAATTGCTGGATTTAGTCTTGACCCCGCTGCGGTTCACCGTCGAAAGTGGCGCCGCGGCCCCCTGTCACAAGTCCAACTGAGCAGTACTGAGCAACGGAGTCGGCCATGATCATCGGTGTACCCAAGGAAATCAAGAACAACGAATTCCGCGTAGCCATCACAGCCTCGGGCGTGCACGAGTTCCTGGCCGCCGGCCACACCGTGTTGGTCGAAAAGGGTGCCGGCCTTGGATCGCACATCAACGACGACGAATACCACGTGGCCGGCGCCGAGCTGGTCGACTCCGCCGACGAGATCTGGGCCCGCGCCGACATGGTGATGAAGGTCAAGGAACCGGTCGCTTCCGAGTACCACCGCTTCCGCGAGGGTCTGATCCTCTTCACCTACCTGCACCTGGCCGCCGAGCCTGACCTCACCCGCGCCCTGACCGAAGCCGGCGTCACCGCCATCGCCTACGAGACGGTGCAGACCGCCAACCGCGCGCTGCCGCTGCTGGCCCCGATGAGCGAGGTGGCCGGCCGACTGGCCGTGCAGGTCGGCGCGCAGTCCCTGATGGCCCCGGCCGGCGGCAAGGGCGTGCTGCTCGGCGGCGTGCCCGGGGTGCGCCCCGCGAAGGTCGTCGTGCTGGGCGCCGGCGTCGCCGGCACCAACGCGGCCGCCATGGCAATGGGCCTCGGCGCCGACGTCACGATCCTCGACATCAACATCGACCGGCTGCGCCAGCTCGACGCGCAGTACCAGGGCCGGCTGAAAACCGTCGCGTCCAACTCCTACGAGATCGAGAATGCCGTGACGGATGCCGACCTGGTCATCGGCTCCGTGCTGATCCCGGGCGCCAAGGCCCCGAAGCTGGTCACCAACGCCCTCGTGGCGCGCATGAAGTCCGGCTCCGTGCTGGTCGACATTGCCGTGGACCAGGGCGGCTGCTTCGAGGACACCCACGCCACCACGCACGAAAACCCCACCTACCGCGTTCACAACTCGATTTTTTACTGCGTCGCCAACATGCCCGGCGCCGTGCCGAACACGTCGACCTACGCGCTGACCAACGTCACCCTGCGGTACGCCCTCTCACTGGCCAACCTGGGCGTGAAGGCGGCGCTTGAGCGCGATGACGCCTTGGCCCTCGGACTGAACGTCGCCGCCGGAGCGGTCACGAACCGTTCCGTGTCCGAAGCCCACGGCCTGCCGCTGGCCGACTGGCGCGAGCTCGTCACCGCGTAGCACCGCGAGCGCTCCTGGCCTGCCGCCGGTCGTGCAACCGGTGGTCGGGCAGTGCTCGAGCTCCCCGAGACCCGGTGCGCCACCCCGCGCTGACTACAGAGATTTTCGCAACACGCCGCTCAGCCGGGCGCGAAAACCGGGTTGCCCGAAAATCTCCGAGATTCCGTCACGACGGATGCCCGTTGCGGACACTGCGACACTGCGGCGCACGTTAGCGGGGCGCCGGAACAGCCGTCCCCGTCAGGCGCTGCACCAGGGCGAGGGAGTGGTGCAGTAACTCTCCGGGGCTGCCGGTGAAGCCGCCGGAGAACCACTTCTGCATCGAGTAGCGCATGACACTGCCCGCGAGGGCGACGACCATTCTGGCCTCGTCGGCCAGATCGGGGGTGCCCGTCTCGGTGCGCCCCTGGGCGTGGAAGCGGTCGAGGACCAGCTGCACCAGATGCTCCTCCAGCTCCGCGATGCGGGACGTCTCCCCGGTGAGGAGTTCCGGGGTTCGCTCGATCAGCATCCTGCGGTTACGGAGGAGTTCCGTGTCGGGGGAGTGGTCGGCCACGGCGGCAGCGATCATTTCGACGAGGTCGCCCAGCACGTCCCGGCCGGTTCCGTGCACGAACGCCTGGTGTTCGGCATCCGTCGGCTGAGGCGGCGTACCGCCGAGGAACGCGCCGTCCTTCGTGCCGAAGTAGTTGAAGAAGGTGCGCGGCGAGACCACGGCCGCCTCGCAGATCATGTCGACCGTCACGTGGTCGTAGCCGTGCTCGAGGGCCAGCGAGATGGCGGCCCGCTCCAGCGCCGACTGGGTGGCCGCGCGCTTGCGGGCGCGCAGCCCCAGGTCGGCGGCGGGGCCGGCCGAACCGGGGCCGCTCGGGCCCGCA